>NZ_JBQKLN010000065.1:0-15409 GCF_052116205.1 Prevotella sp. Sow4_E9_plate
TCATTGCTGAAGCAATCGGTGTTTGTTGTCTGTACTTAGGACGAATATCCTTTTCGTTTATTGAAGCTTAGTAAACCTGACTTGTCAATTGCTTGACGGTTCGTTTCTTTTACCCAGTCTCTTCATACTCCCTATATATAATAAGGTGTAATCCAAAACCGCTTCTTGTACTACTTGTCTGTTATATGTAAAATCTTTCAAAGAACTCTTTCTTTAATTGCTAAGAGAAACCGTATTTCTCAAAAGCGAGTGCAAAAGTACTAACTATTTCCGAAACTACCAAATTTTTCAAGAAGAAAGTTTCATTTTTATTTTAAATTTAACAGCATTAAACACTTCACGGCGTTTTATGTCATACTGCTCCTTATAATATACATACGTGCACTCGCAGATATGTGCGGGCACACACATACATGCCCAATCCATAATACTGTATTGAAAAATAAAGGGAGAAGAAAAGAAGAAAGAAAAGAGGAAAGGAAGAAAAGAGAGAATAAAGGAGGAAAAGGATAAAGAAAACAAGAAACTATGAAAAACATTTTGCCATATAAAAAAAATGTAGTACCTTTGCAGACGTTTTAACGGATAACAAGAAATAATTACATAATTTTTAAAACTTTCAAATGAAGGCATTAGCAATTAAGTCGAGTTTGTTTTCCTGTTTGAAGACATACAACAAGAAAACATTCATGTCTGACCTCATGGCAGGTATCATCGTTGGTATTGTAGCCCTGCCTCTGGCCATCGCATTCGGTATCGCTTCTGGCGTGACCCCTGAAAAGGGTATCATCACCGCTATTGTAGCAGGTCTTATCATCTCCATCTTCGGTGGAAGCAAGGTGCAAATAGGTGGTCCTACGGGAGCATTCATCGTTATCATCTATGGCATTATCCAGAAATATGGCATGGAAGGTTTGACGATAGCGACACTGATGGCTGGTCTGTTCCTGGTTCTCTTTGGACTTCTCCGTCTTGGAACCATCATCAAGTATATCCCTTACCCTATCGTAGTGGGATTCACCAGTGGTATCGCCGTAACCATTTTCACGACCCAGATCAAGGACCTCTTTGGATTGACACTAGCTTCCAATCCTTCCGACTTCCTGGAGAAATGGGGTGTCTACTTCCAGAGTTTTGATACCATCGATCCATGGTGTGCCCTCATCGGTGTAGTGAGCGTAGTGGTTATCGCCATCACACCAAAGTTCAGCAAGAAGATTCCGGGTTCTCTCATTGCCATCATCCTGATGACAGTAGTAGCACTATTGCTCAAGCAGTTTGCTGGTGTAGAGAGCATAGAAACCATCGGTGACCGCTTCTCTATCAGCAATGAGTTGCCTGCAGCCCAGGTTCCAGAGATGAACTGGGAGACTATCAAGAGTCTCGTATCTCCAGCCATCACCATCGCCATTCTGGGTGCTATCGAGAGTTTGCTTTCTGCAACCGTAGCCGATGGTGTCATCAGCGATCATCATGACAGTAATACCGAGTTGGTAGCCCAGGGTTTGGCTAACCTCGCTTCCCCACTCTTTGGCGGAATCCCAGCCACAGGTGCCATCGCCCGTACCATGACCAATATTAATAATGGTGGTAAGACTCCAGTTGCCGGCATCATTCATGCTGTGGTATTGTTGCTGATATTCCTCTTCCTGATGCCTCTTGCCAAATACATCCCGATGGCATGTCTTGCCGGTGTATTGGTTGTTGTATCCTACGGAATGAGCGGATGGAGAAGTTTCCTGGCGCTGATGAAGAATCCGAAGAGCGATGTTACAGTGCTCCTGATCACCTTCTTCCTCACCATCATCTTCGACCTGACCGTGGCTATCGAGGTAGGTTTGATTATCGCCTGCCTGCTCTTCATGAAGCGAATGAGCGAAACCACCGACGTGACAGCCATCACAGATGATGAGATTGACTTGAACAAGGAGTTCGACTTCCTCTCTACCAACCTTGAGCACTATACGATTCCTAAGGGTGTAGAGGTATACGAGATCAATGGTCCGTTCTTCTTCGGAGCCGGTAACAAGTTTGAGGAAGTGATGGCAGCTTTCGGAGATCGTCCAAAGGTACGTGTCATCCGTATGCGCAAGGTTCCATTTGTTGATTCTACTGGTATCCACAACCTCACCAACCTCTGCAAGATGAGCCAGAAGGAGGACATTCAGGTTGTACTCTCTGGTGTATGTGAGAAAGTGAATGCCCAGTTGGAGAAGGCAGGTTTCTACAATATTCTTGGCAAGGATAATATCACAGATCACATCAGCAAGGCTCTGAAACGTGCTGAAGAGATTATTGAGAAGGAAACTGTTAATAGTTAATAGTTTACAGTTAACATTTTACTGATTGTAGACCATCAAATAAAAAAGATGCATTGCTGGATATACCAGTAATGCATCTTTTTTTATTGTCATCAAGTAACTGTTAACTATCAACTATTACAAAACTGTTAACTATAAACTGTTAACTATAAACTATTACAGAACCTTTCCCAGGAACTCCTGCAATCTTGGCGATTTTGGATGGTTGAATATTTGCTCAGGAGTTCCATCTTCCGTGATATAGCCGTCACAGAAGAAGAGAACACGGTTTGCCACTTCTCTTGCAAACCCCATCTCATGCGTCACCACCACCATGGTCATTCCCTCGGCAGCAACATCTTTCATCAACAGCAACACCTCTCCCACCATCTCTGGGTCCAGTGCCGAAGTCGGCTCATCAAAGAGGAGCACCTCGGGATTCATCGCCAGGGCACGGGCGATTGCCACACGCTGCTTCTGTCCACCCGAAAGACTGTCGGGATAGCTGTCTGCCTTGTCCAGCAGTCCGATACGGGTCAGGAGTTCCGTTGCCTTCTCATCGGCTTCTTCCCTTGTCATCTTGCCCAATTCTACCGGAGCCAGCATGATATTGCGGCGAATAGTCATATTAGGGAAGAGATTGAACTGCTGGAACACCATGCCCACTCTCTGGCGCATCTTGTTGATGTCTACATCCCAGGAAGTGATATCCATACCGTCGATATAGATTTTACCTTTGGTAGGTTCCTCCAGCAGATTGATGGAGCGCAGGAAAGTACTCTTTCCGCAACCCGATGGACCGATAATGGCTACAACCTCGCCTTTCTTCACCGAGGTTGTGATGCCTTTCAGTACCTCGTTGTCGCCGAAGCGTTTACGAAGTCCTTCTATCTTGATTATTTCGTTCATTTTATTCATTGTTTTATCTTTCACTCTTTCTCAGTCGCTTCTCCAGCTTTCTCACGCCTGCATTCAGTCCGAGAACGAGGATGAGATAGAGGCAGGCTACTACGCCCAATGGCATCATTGCCTCGTAGGTGATGCTTCGGATGATGTCAGAACCCTTGGTCAAGTCTCCCAGTCCGATATAACCGCTGATAGAGGTTTCCTTGAGCAGAGTGATGAGCTCGTTACCCATTGCCGGGAGCACATTCTTGAAGGCTTGCGGCAGGATGATGAGGCGCATGGTCTTTCCATACGAGAGACCGAGACTTCTGCCCGCCTCCATCTGGCCTTCATCCACCGACATGATGCCCGAACGGATTACCTCGGCAATATAGGCAGCCGAGTTCAATCCGAAGGCGATGACAGCCACCAGTATCTTATTGACATCTGCCGAGGCAAAGACCACATAATAGATGATGAGCAACTGCACCATCGTTGGCGTGCCACGCATGATGGTGAGATACAGCTGACAGAGCATATTCGGAATCCTCCAGCCGCCTCTACGCTCATGACGTGCTCTTACGATGGCTATCACCGTACCCAATATCACGGAAAGGATGATGGCAAAGAAGGTGATGATGAGCGTATTGCCCAAGCCCTGCAACAGATACTGATAACGGTTGTCATCCATGAAGCAGGATTTGAACTTATCTATCATTCCCGGCTGATTGCCAGCAGCTTTCACGTCTCCGGAATTCACCATGATGACCTGTCTGACATCGGCATAGGAATCTGTAAATCCGATATTCTTCTCTCGTTCAGGAGTCACCGTGATACCGGCAATACCTGCATCTGCCTTACCAGCCTGCACTGAGGTGATGATGGCGTCAAACTCCATATCGAGAATCTCCACATCCACGCCCATCACATCGCCGATGGCATTCGCCACATCCACATCGATGCCCACAATCTTGCCATTCTGGTAATACTCGAAAGGCTCGAAAGTAGCGTTGGTGGCAAATCGCAGACTCTTCTTCAGTCCCAGATGCTCCAGCGCTTCCGGTCCCACTTTCTTCACATCCGAAGTCTTGGGCGTATAAGCCACGGCAATGCCCCTTTCCAGATGGCGGTTTACGATAGAGTCGATAACGCCATTCGCTTTCAGGATACGGATGGCATGATTGATGGACTGCTTCAACTCTGAATGATCCTTAGCCACACAGATAGCGAACGAAGAAGCGTCGAAGGTCTCAGGCAGGATATTGAGCGATGGATTCACCCGCTTAAATGCCTTGGCTGGCGCCTCATCGGTCACCATACAGTCTATCTTACCCTGCAGGAGTGCCTGGATGGCATCGGCACCCTTGTTGTACCGTTCCACCTTGGTGCCATCTCCTTTCTTTTCCAACTCGGTGGCAAGTCCGTCACTCGTGGTACCGAGCTGCACACCTATCACAGCCCCCTTCAGGTCTGCCTTTGTCTTCAACTGCTTTCGGGTTTCTGAAGATTCTGAACCGCATGCTGCCAGGAACAGACAGAGAAGCATCGCCCAGAAACTCAGTCGAAGACATCTTAAATTTCTATATTTCATTATTTCTGTATCTACTTATAACTGCTTCATATACTCAGCGCACATCTCTGCGCATCTCTCACCGTCTACGCCAGCCGATACGATTCCCCCAGCATATCCTGCGCCTTCACCGCATGGGAAGAGTCCCTGGATGCGTACATGCTGCAGGATTTCCCTGTCACGGATGATGCGGACAGGCGATGAGGTTCTCGTCTCCATCGCTATCAGGGTAGCCTCGTTGGTCAGGAAGCCATGTGCATTCTTGCCGAAGGTCTTAAAGCCTTCCTGCAGACGCTTGCTCACGAACGAAGGCATCCAGAAATGCAGCGGACTGCTGATGATACCCGGAGCATAGCTGCTTTTTGGCAGGTCGTAGCTCAGACGGTTGTTCACGAAGTCGGCCATACGCTGGGCTGGTGCTGTCTGCTTCATGTTGCCCTGTTGCCAGCACTGCTTTTCTACTATCTGCTGGAAGTACATCATCTGGAGTGAAGAGTGAAGATTGAAGAGTGAAGAATTCTCCTGCGCCTTCATTTCCGTCTGTTCGATGATAGCCTGATGTTCCTTCACGAACTGCGCCACATCCTCGGGATGCGTTTCCACCACCATGCCCGAATTGCTCCAGGCAGTGCCACGGTTACTAGGACTCATACCGTTCACCACGAGCTGTTCCGGTCCGGTAGCAGCCGGAATCACAAAGCCACCCGGACACATACAGAAGCTATAGACACCTCTGCCATCTACCTGAGTAACGAAGCTATATTCGGCAGCAGGCAGATATTTTCCTCTACCACTCTTATTGTGATACTGAATCTGGTCGATGAGCTGGGATGGATGTTCCAGGCGCACGCCCACGGCGATGCCCTTTGCCTCGATATCTATCTTTGCCGAAGCGAGATAGCGGTATACATCGCGGGCACTATGACCTGTTGCCAGGATAACCGGTCCGCGATAAGTTTCCTCAGCACCCGTAGCCAGATTCACGGCTTCTACACCTATCACCCTATCGCCAGCTGCAGCATCAGATGCCGTCAGCTTACCTTCACTCTCAAGGATCAGACGAATCATCTTGGTCTTGAAATGCACTTCGCCGCCACACTTGATGATGGTGTTGCGCATGTTTTCAATGACGCGCGGCAACTTGTCGGTACCGATATGCGGATGGGCATCTGCCAGGATATTGGTATTGGCACCATGCTGGCAAAAAACGTTCAGAATCTTGTCTACACTTCCCCTTTTCTTGCTTCGGGTATAGAGTTTGCCGTCACTATAAGCACCGGCTCCACCTTCACCGAAACAGTAGTTGCTCTCCCCATCCACTTTTTGGGTTTTGGTAATGTTAGAAAGGTCCTTCTTGCGTTCGCGCACATCTTTTCCCCTTTCCAATACGATAGGACGGTAACCCAATTCTATCAGGCGCAGAGAAGCGAAGAGGCCGCCAGGTCCCTCACCCACAACAATAACACGAGGTCTGCTGCTCACATCGGGATATTCCGTATGAATATACTGGTCGTCTTGCGGAAACTCATTGATATAGGCACGCACCTTCAGGTTCACGAAGATGGTACGCTGGCGGGCGTCGATGCTTCGCTTCAACACTCTCACCTGATTCAATGTTCTCACATCCAATCCTTTCTCCTTGGCGAGATAACGCTTGATGCCTTCCTCGCTTGCTGCCTGTTCGGGCAGAATTCTTATCTGATACTCCTGAATCATTTATTTTAAACTTTGAACTTTGAGCTTTGAACTTTATGATTAGTTTTATGAAAATGACGAGTGACAAGTGACGGATTTCACATTACATTCACAATTCACTTTTCACTTTCACTTTTTCATGCTTCCATTGTAGCCAGCACTTCGAGCGTATCCAGATGATACATGGTGAACTTGCCATCTTCCAATGTTGCGAATGTTGGAGGATTGCCACCCTTCGGGAAGGTGATGCTGCCCGTATTGACGATGGCTTGTCCCTTCTCGTTATGAGAGAGTTCCCAGAGATGGGAGTGGCCATAGATCATAGCCTCGTAAGGACCCTTTGGCATGTTTTCCTTATTATAAACATGACCATGGGTCAGTAGATAACGCTTTCCATTATCTACCAGCAGGGCATAAGTCTCCATGATAGGGAAATCAAGGAGCATCTGGTCTACTTCCGCATCGCAGTTGCCACGCACGGCGATAATCTTGTCTGCCAGCGCATTCAGTCTTTCTACGATACCCTTAGGGTCGATTCCTTCCGGAATTCGGTTGCGGGGACCGTAGTTGATGATATCACCCATGATGCACATCATGTCACACTTTTCAGCCTCGAAGAAGTCGAGGACTTTTTCCAAGGCTGGCAAACAGCCGTGGATATCAGAGAATAATAGATATTTCATTACTTGATTCTTTAATAATCACCTTCTATCCAACGTCTACCAGATTTAGTAAACTTTCCCCAAAAAACCAAGCTAACACTGATAATAGCAGCTATAGCAAAAAGTATTGTCAACATTTCCATAATTACTTCTTTTTTAATTCTACTTTTAATAACATATTCGCAAATAGGGCTAAACATGCAGCAGCTATTACTGCGCATCCCATGCAAACAATGTTAGTTACTCCCATTGCCTCACCAGTAAACAACGGAGACAATGCACCAATTCCAATACCGCTGCATACCATCTTTGAAAGACCAAAGAAATACTCAGCCAGCATCTCATTTCGTTTGAAATTGCGTTCAACGAGTTGAATCTTACTATTTACTTCTGTAACCATATTGCTGATGCTTTGAATTACATCGGCAAAAGTACACATTTTCTTCGAAACTGGCAAACTTTTTTCTTATTAATTCTCCGCAAATCCCTATATATATAAGGTATAAGAACAAAAACGAACATTAAATTACTGCTATCCGGGCTTTTTCATCTACAATATGCTACTTTTTTGTTAAAATCCTTGGCAGTTTGATAGATTATTTGTACTTTTGCCCACAAGTTTTGCTACAGCCCCGGTCGTTTCGGGGATGGCATTACATTACCAACGCAAAAATTCAAGAACGTATGAAAGTATTAAAATTCGGCGGAACATCGGTTGGTTCCGTAAAAAGCATCCTCAGCTTAAAACGTATCGTTGAAAATGAGGCTAAGAAACAGAGTGTAGTGGTTGTCGTGAGCGCACTTGGCGGTATCACCGACAAACTCTTGCAAACATCTCAGCTTGCCCTCAAGGGTGATGAACAGTGGAAGGTCGAATTCGACGCCATGGTTGATCGCCACCACAAGATGATTGATACCATCATTACCGAAACAACAGACAGAGAGAATCTTTTCAAATCAGTTGATGCACTCTTCGAGCAGTTGAGAAGCATCTACTTCGGTGTGTATCTCATCCACGACCTCAGCGAGAAGACACAGGATGCCATCGTGAGTTATGGAGAAAGACTCAGTTCCAAGATTGTAGCCACGCTCATCCGTGGTGCCAAATGGTTCGATTCCCGCAATTTCATCAAGACCGAACGCATCAACGGCAAGGGTAAGCATACCCTCGACAGCGAACTGACCAACAAGCTGGTAAAGGAAGCCTTTGCCGAGCTTCCTCGCATATCTCTCGTACCGGGTTTCATTAGCCGCGACAAAAACACGGAGCGCACCACCAACCTGGGTCGTGGTGGTAGCGACTACACAGCAGCCATCATTGCAGCAGCCCTCGATGCTGAGGTGCTCGAAATCTGGACCGATGTGGACGGATTCATGACTGCCGATCCACGTGTCATCAAATCTGCTTATACCATCAACGAACTGAGTTATATTGAGGCGATGGAGCTTTGCAACTTTGGTGCAAAGGTCATCTACCCTCCTACTATCTACCCGGTTTGTGTCAAGAATATTCCTATCAGAGTGAAGAATACCTTCAATCCTGAAGCTCCTGGTACCATCATCAAGAACAAGATTGATGCCGACCAGAAGCCTATCAAGGGTATTTCTTCCATCAACGGTACCGCCCTCATCACCGTTACCGGTCTTTCCATGGTGGGTGTCATCGGTGTCAACCGCCGCATCTTCACCGCTCTTGCCAGCGAGGGCATCTCTGTGTTCATGGTTTCCCAAGCTTCTTCTGAGAACTCTACATCTATCGGTGTGCGTGAGCAGGATGTGGAAGAGGCTGTCAGCGTATTGAACAATGAGTTCAAGAACGAGATTACCGATGGCGCCATGTTCCCTATGCACGCTGAGTGCGGACTTGCCACCATCGCCATCGTGGGCGAAAACATGAAGCATGCTGCCGGTATCGCCGGTAAGCTCTTCGGCACGCTCGGACGTAGCGGTATTTCCGTCATCGCCTGCGCACAGGGTGCTTCTGAAACCAACATCTCTTTCGTAGTGAAGAGTGATTATCTGAGAAAGTCGCTCAACGTTCTGCACGACAGCTTCTTCCTCTCAGAATACAAGGTGCTCAACCTCTTTATCTGCGGTGTGGGTACCGTGGGCGGCAAACTCATCGAACAGATCAAGAATCAGTATGCCGACCTCATGGAGCGCAGCAAGCTGAAGCTGAACGTAGTAGGAATCGCCTCTTCCAAGAATGCCATTTTCAATCGCGACGGTCTTGATCTCGAGAATTATTACGAGGAGCTGAAGAAGTCTATTCCTAGCACTCCGGAGGTCTTGCGCGATTCCATCCTGGCAATGAACATCTTCAACAGCGTGTTCGTAGACTGTACAGCCAGCAAGGAAGTTGCAGCTCTCTACCAGAGCCTTCTGGAGCACAACGTGAGCGTCATTGCAGCCAACAAGATTGCGGCTTCAAGCGAATATGAAAACTATGAGAAGCTGAAGAAGACAGCCATCCAGCGTGGCGTGGTATTCCGTTTCGAGACCAACGTAGGTGCAGGTCTTCCTATCATCGGAACCATCAACGACCTTCGCAACTCGGGAGATAAAATCCTCAAGATTGAGGCTGTACTCTCCGGCACACTCAACTTCATCTTCAACGCCATTTCAAGCGTGGTACCATTCTCCGAGACCGTCCGTCTCGCCAAGGAGAAGGGCTACAGCGAGCCAGATCCACGCATCGACCTCAGCGGCATGGACGTAATAAGAAAGCTCGTCATCCTTTCACGCGAGGCTGGTTACAGAGTGGAACAGGAGGATGTGGAGAAGAACCTCTTCGTACCAGACAGCTTCTTCCAGGGCTCGCTCGACGACTTCTGGAAAAAGCTTCCTAAGCTCGATGCCGACTTCGAAGCCAAGCGCAAGACGCTCGACCTGGAGCACAAACGCTGGCGCTTCGTGGCTACTCTGGACGGCGGCAAGACCAGCGTAGGCTTGCAGGCGGTGGGTCCGGAGCATCCTTTCTACAATCTGGAGGGTTCCAACAACATCGTATTGCTCACCACCGAGCGCTACAAGGAGTATCCGATGATGATCCAGGGCTACGGAGCCGGAGCCAGCGTAACTGCTGCCGGAGTCTTCGCCAACATCATGAGTATTGCGAATATATAATGAATAATGTACAATGAATAATTGTTCATTATAAATTATGAATTATAAATCGATTATGAAGCATATTATCATTCTTGGCGACGGAATGGCTGACCACCCAGTGGAAAGACTGGGTGGAAAGACACTCCTGCAATACGCCAGCAAACCATATATGGACATGCTTGCCAAGAAAGGCAAGACAGGACGACTGGTTACTGTTCCTGACGGTTTCCTCCCTGGTTCAGAAGTAGCAAACAGCTCTATCATGGGCTATGACCAGAACGAGGTTTACGAGGGACGCGGACCGCTCGAAGCTGCCAGCATCGGCTATGAACTGGAGCCTACCGACCTTGCACTGCGCTGCAACATCATCAATGTGCAGGACGGCAAGATTATCACCCACAACGGTGGTAACCTGGAAACGGAAGATGCGGAAGTGCTCATCAAATATCTCAACGATACCCTCGGCAAGAAATATCCTGATGTCAAGTTTGTTACCGGCATCCAGTATCGCCACCTCCTGGTGGTAAAGCACGGAAACAAGCATATCGACTGCGCTCCACCTCATGATCATCCCAACGAGGAATGGCAGAAGCTGATGGTGAAACCCGTCCTGCCGGAGATTGGAGGCGATGAGGGTCACATCAGCCGTCGTGATACAGCCGACCTGCTGAACCAGCTGATTCTTGAGAGTCAGGAACTCCTGGAGAACCATCCTTTCAATGTGGCTCGCAAGGAGCGTGGCGAACGAATGGCCAATCTTATCTGGCCATGGGGCGGAGGTTACCGTCCTCACATGCTCACACTCTCCCAGATGTATCCACAGATCAAGAAGGGTTCCGTTATTTCTGCCGTCGACCTGATCCGAGGCATCGGCCATTACGCCGGTCTGCGCAACATCATCGTTGAGGGCGCTACGGGTCTTGCCAACACTAACTATGAGGGCAAGGCTGCTGCAGCTATCCAGGCACTGAAGGATGGCGACGACTTTGTATATGTTCACGTAGAGGCAAGCGACGAGGCGGGTCATGATGGCGATCTGGAACTGAAGCTGAAGACCATCGAGAACCTCGACCAGCGACTCATCAAGCCTATCTTCGATGAGGTAAGCACCTGGGACGAGCCGGTATGCATCGCTGTTCTCCCTGACCATCCTACTCCGGTAGAAATCCGTACCCACGTCAAGGAGCCTGTACCTTTCATCATCTATTATCCTGGCATTGAGCCGGATAGCGTAGAGCAGTATGATGAGGTAAGCTGCGTTAGTGGCGGCTACGGCATGCTGCAGCTGCAGGAGTTCATGAACGCCTTCATGGCAATCAATTAAAATCAACGGCTTCATGATAGCCCCAAAGCTAATCATAAAGTTCAATGTTCAAATCTCAAAGTTCAAAGTAAAAAATGAAATATTATTCAACAAATAAGAAAGCACCCATCGCCGATCTTCACAAGGCGGTAGTTAAAGGTTTGGCAGAAGACCGTGGTCTCTATATGCCGGAAATCATCAAGAAGCTGCCACAGGACTTCTTCGACAACATCGAGAAACTGAGTTTCCAGGAGATTGCCTACAAGGTAGCTGATGCCTTCTTCGGCGAGGACGTTGATGCCGAGTCATTGAAGAAGATTGTATATGATACCCTGGCTTTCGACTGCCCTGTAGTTGAGGTAGAGCCTAACATCTACTCTCTCGAGCTGTTCCATGGTCCTACCCTCGCCTTCAAGGATGTGGGTGCACGCTTCATGGCACGTCTCTTGCAGTACTTCGTGCGTCAGGAGGGCAAGGAAGAGGTGAATGTGCTCGTAGCTACATCGGGCGATACCGGTTCGGCTGTTGCCAACGGTTTCCTCGGCGTTGACGGCATCCACGTCTACGTGCTCTATCCTAAGGGCAAGGTCAGCAAGATTCAGGAGAGCCAGTTCACTACCCTGGGTCAGAACATCACAGCCCTCGAGGTGGATGGCGTGTTCGATGACTGCCAGGCACTGGTGAAGTCGGCATTCATGGACGAGGAGCTCAACAAGCACATGAAGCTCACCTCAGCCAACTCTATCAACGTGGCCCGCTTCCTGCCTCAGGCTTTCTATTATTTCAACGCCTATGCCCGCATGAAGGAGAAGGGCCTCGCCGACAAGCTGGTCATCTGCGTGCCTAGCGGCAACTTCGGCAACATCACAGCCGGACTCTTCGGTCATGAGATGGGATTGCCTATCCACCGCTTCATCGCTGCCAACAACGCCAACGATATCTTCTACGAATATCTGCAGACTGGCAAGTACAATCCACAGCCTAGCAAGCAGACCATCGCCAATGCCATGGACGTAGGCGACCCTTCAAACTTTGCCCGCATCTACGACCTCTACAAGGGCGATCACGATGCCATCGCAGCCTACATCGGCGGTGCCACATACAAGGACGAACAGATTGCCGAGACCATGAAGCAGTGCTACAACGAGACCAAGTATGTGCTTGATCCTCACGGAGCTTGCGGTTATCGCGCCCTGAAGGAGCAGTTGAAGCCAGGCGAGGTTGGCATCTTCCTGGAGACTGCTCATCCAGCCAAGTTCAAGGAGAAGGTAGACAGCATCCTGGAGAGCGACATCGAGATTCCAGCCCGTCTTGCAGAATTCATGAAGGGCGAGAAGAAGAGCATCCAGATGACCAAGGACTTCGATGCCTTCAAGAATTTCCTGATGAACGAATAGGGTTTCAGAGCTATAGTTCTTCAGAGCAAGAAGAACCAATAGTTTTTCAGACAAATCAGAAAAAATGAAGAAAATAATCATGGGCATTGCCCTATTATCCAGTACCTTTTTGGCAGCACAGGCACAGTGCTGCCAGAAAGGTTCTTGCCATTCTGAGCAGGCTTCCGGCAAGGACTGCTGCGCTCAGGAAGGCCTTTACACTACATCCTATGCCGACAACCCCAAGTTGGTGAAGAAGGCAGAGAAATGGGCCAAGAAGGGAGCCTGGCGAAACGGATTCACCAAGGCAAACCCTCACGCCAGTGTCAACCTGGTAGACTTCTACCAGCAGTATCAGAAGAATCCCAAGCAGTGGAAGGCGCTCTTCGAATACATCGCCAAGACCGATCTCCTGACCATTCCAAAGGGCAAGCATCAGATTCCGGGCTCTGACCTCACCGTCAGCGTAGAAGACAGCGAGAACGGACCGCTGGAGAAGCGACAGAGCGAGAGCCACTACAAGCACATCGACTTCCAGTATGTCGTGAAGGGCGTGGAACGGTTCGGCATCATCGACCACCTTACCAGCAAGCCCAACTGCAAGTATCGTCCGGACGTGATCCATTATGATTACGACAAGTCGAAGGCTCGTTTCTACGACAGCAATCCCAACGAGTTCTTCATCTTCTTCCCCAACGATTGGCACATTGCCAAGATCAACAACGACTCCAACGACCAGTCTATCCGTGTAATCGTGATAAAGGTAGATTACGTAGAGTAAATAAATCATTAACGAGACAAAAATTATGAAGATTGTCATATTAGACGGCTATGCCGCAAACCCGGGAGATTTGGATTATCATCTTCTGGAGCAGCTGGGCGAGGTAGTAGTCTACCCTCGCACATCAGACGCCGAGAAAGTGGAACGTGCCAAGGATGCCGACATCATCCTCCTGAACAAGGTGCAGATGGATGCAGAAACGCTGGCACAGCTCCCCAATCTGAAATACATCGGCATTCAGGCTACGGGCTTCAACGTGGTAGACATCAAGGCTGCCAAGGAGCAGGGCATCATCGTGACCAACATTCCTGCCTACAGCACGGACAGTGTTGCTCAGATGACCTTCGCCCTCATCCTTGCCGTAACCAACCGTGTAGAGCATTATGCTCAGGAGAACCGCAACGAGCGCTGGGCAAACAACAAGGATTTCTGCTATTGGGACACCCCATTGATGGAGCTTGCCGGCAAGACCCTGGGCATCATGGGCTTGGGCAATATCGGCATGAAGGTAGCCTGCATCGCCCGCCAGTTTGGCATGAACATCTGTGCCTTCACCAGCAAGAGTGCCAGCTCATTGCCTGAGTGGATTCAGAAGATGAGCAAGGAGGGATTGCTTGCCACGAGCGACATCCTTTCTCTTCATTGTCCGCTGAATGATGATACCTATCATTTCATCAATGCCGAGAGTCTGGAGAAGATGAAGGATACCGCCATCCTGGTGAATACGGGTCGTGGTCCGCTGGTAGATGAGGAAGCCGTAGCCGCCGCTCTTCACGATGGCAGTCTTGCTGCCTACTGTGCAGACGTGATGACCGAGGAGCCACCATCAAAGGACAATCCTCTCTGGAACGAGCCTAATGCCTACCTCACCCCTCACATTGCCTGGGCCACCTACGAGGCTCGCGAGCGCCTGAACAAGCAGGTAGCCGCCAACGTCAAGGCATTCCTCGAAGGCAATCCGATTAATGTGGTGAATAAGTAAAGATAATTCGTTTAAGTAGCAGAAAACAGCCAACCTTCAATATACCAATTGAAAGTTGGCTGTCTTCTTATAGTTTTCTTCTGAACTGCCTAATCAGGCACTTGGGATTTCGTCTCATATCCCATAAGTCAACAAGAATAATTCTATCGTATTCCGCATCATACCGATAGATGATTTTCCAATTTTTCATGATGATGGCACTACGGTATGGGCGTAAAATGGCTTAGATGGTTTTATATAAGCCATAAACCTTTAGTTTTAAGGTGGTCTATCATATCCTCTTCATCAATGAGTCCATTTTTCTCTATGTCGGCTTCTATGGCTTCTATACGAGCTATGGCTTCTTCTTCGTTGACAGGTCCCCATCCCGCAGGTATTCGATTCCAATCAATATCATCATCGAAGTTATCTTCGGTGAACTTTTCTTCAGGAAGTACAACTGCCGTATTTCCATGATAGGCTGGCGTTGGCTCTTCAGCAAAAGCTGCGCCATGTTCTTCCGGTAAGTGATATTTTTTCTCTTTCATACCTCTATCTGTTTAAAATTGTGACTAAGCAGCTTATCTTCTGCAAAGATAATGCAAACGAGCGCAATGAAAGCTTGCTTTCAGATTGCCGAGTGCAGCATATCTTCTACAAAGATAATGCAAACGAGCGCAATGAAAGCTTGCTTTCAGATTGCCGAGTGCAGCATATCTTCTACAAAGATAATGCAAACGAGCGCAATGAAAGCTTGCTTTCAGATTG
>NZ_JBQKLN010000066.1:0-14767 GCF_052116205.1 Prevotella sp. Sow4_E9_plate
GTACCTCTCGGTACGACGGTTTTCAAGACCGTTGTAATCGACCACTCTACCATCTCTCCAAATTCGGTCGGATGACTATAGCTTGGTTTTCTTAAGCGGGTGCAAAGGTACAATGTTTTTTTGATTCCACCAAATATTTTGGAAACTTTTTGAGAAAAAACATCAAAAAACTTAAAATGATACCTCTGAACCTATACTGTATCTACCTTTCAGATACGAAAAAGGGCTACCGCTGTAGCCCCAACCTTGATAACCTTAAATCTAATACTATGAAAAACACGTTGCAAATATAGTAAATTATTCTATTCGTTATGTACGAAAAATAGAAAATCTACTTCATTGCCGTGCTTTTTTATATTTTTTAACCAAATTTTCGTATAAGGGGAAGTTCTTTATTTCAGATATCCCTTTTTCTTGAATTCCTCCATCAGTGGCAAGGCGAGAACTTTGGCATCTGGGTGAGGAGCACCTGTTGTGCCTAGGGCACGAAGGTCGAAGAAATGCTTCCAGTCACTGATGAAAGCGGTGTGAACCAACTCGGTGTTGCAATCCAATGGTAAGATGGCACGTGCCTCTTGTGGCTTGCAACCGGCCTTTATCAGTTGCATGTAGGCAAACTCGGCTGCTTCATTGGCAAAAATCCATGTGGTCAGCTTGTTCCATTCTGCTGAACGGTTTTCTGCAATGTCCAGACAGAGGTCGGACAACTGGTAGTCACTGGGATCTTCTGAGCCGTCGAAACCTTCTTCCGCTACCCATGTAGGGAGGTTGATGGTTATTTCGTTGTCGAATTTGTTCTTCGAATAGTTGCAGTATCTCGTGCTCTGCTCTGCCATGGAGTTGGCACGGTGACGGTTGTATTCACGGGTAATACTGATCTGGGTAGTGAAATGAACCGTGATGCGCAACTCGTGTTTGCCTTCCTCATAGTCGGTGAGGTATTTCAAGTCGTCCATCGCCTTGTTTTCTGCCAACACTCTCAGGTTGGTGGTGATGTAGTCCTTGCCATCTATGGTGTTGCAGCGGGAGAACTTGTTGTTGAGATAAAGAGGAAGCTCCCCGTGGTTGCACACAAGATAGATGGTGCCATGTTCCAGCATGGCATAATGTTCACTCTCTATCATGCGACCGACAAAAGGCTTTGCCGAATCATCGGTTGTGTTGTTCTCACTTTTGTAGCAAACTCTTCCTGCGCGTTCTATCTGTTGATAGACGCCGAGCTCTCCTGGTTTCTGCAACCAGATTTCATACGTTGGTCTTTGTATTTTCATTGTTTCTGTTATTTATTCTGATTGCAAAGGTACATTTTTTTATGCATACTGCAAAATAAATATCTCCTTTTTTCGTACTTATTATTATAATGTATAATAATGAGAAGATATGGAGATAAAACCGATAGCACATTTTCGCTCACCGTTCAGCAGTAAGTTTGGTATTCCTAAGCAGGCTGGACTGGTGGCTGAACTCGAAGGTCAGATAGTTTTTGAACCGGAGTATCGCAATCCTGATGCCCTTCGTGGCATGGAGGGTTTCGACTACCTTTGGCTGATTTGGGAATTTTCTGCCAATAAGCACAAAGCCAATAGTCCGGTGGTTCGTCCTCCGGTATTGGGGGGCAATGAGAAGGTGGGAGTCTTTGCTACCCGCAGTCCCTTTCGTCCCAATAATATAGGATTGTCGTCTGTCAGAATTTCGGGAATTGAGTGGGAGACCAGTAAAGGACCTGTTATTCATGTAAAAGGGGCCGACCTCATGGACATGACTCCGATATATGATATCAAGCCTTATGTGGTATATGCCGATTGTCATCCGGATGCCCGAAGCGGGTTTGTTGATGAACGCAGGTGGGATAAGTTGCAGGTTGAAATATCTGATACGGTAAAAAACTTTCTGCTGTCTCAGGGAATGACGGAAGAAAAGGTCGGGATTCTGAAAGAGGTACTGGCGCAAGATCCTCGTCCGCATTATCAAAAAGACCCTCATAAGGTATATGGAATGCCTTATGAGGGTATGGATATTCACTTCACGGTCTGCAATCAGATACTTACCGTAGTGAAGTAGTCGTTTGCTTTACTTTGCGAAAGTTGCAAAGTGTACGTTGTCGAGCTTGATCTTGCAGGCATCGTCTATGTCCTGTGCCTGGTTGTTGTAGAAGATGTATGCGTTCTTGACGGTGATGTCGTGAACCATACCTTCTGCTCCGTGGGCAACGATACCGTTCTTGCAGCCACGCACATAGATGTCGCTCATGTGGATGTCCTGGAAGTTTGGCAGGTACTCCTGTTTTACTGGGGCTGCCTGCTTCTTTGCTCCCACGTGGTTGTCCCAGTAGGTGGTCTCGAAGGTGATGGCATCTCCTGTAATATCGGTCATATAGATATGGTCGATGAAGATGTTCTCTGATGTACCGCCCCTCTTCACGGAACTCTTGAAACGCAGGCCGGTGTCGGTTCCCTGGAAGGTGTTGTTGCGTACTACGATGTTCTTCATGCCGCCACTGAACTCACTGCCGATGACAAAACCGCCATGGGCATGATAAACGGTGTTGTCCTGGATGTTGATGTTTTCACAAGGGCCGGCTGCAACACCGGCAGCACCTGCGCCACCCTTCATGCAGATACCGTCATCACCTGCATCTACCATGTTGTTGACGATGAGTACGTCCTTGCAGCTTGAGATGTCGATGGCATCACCATTCTGTGCATTCCATGGACATTTTACGGTAATACCGTCGATAATCACGTTCTTGCATCGGGTAGGGATGAGGTGGAAGCGGGGACTGTTCAGGAGCGTGACGCCCTGGACCAGCACGTTTTCGCAACTGGTGAATCGGATCATGTGGTTGCGTACCTTTTCCTGGTCATCAATGTTGTCAACAACATTTGGAGTATGTTTCAGATGGAGCGGATACCAGATGTCGCCTTTCTCGTTGAGGGTACCACCCATCTGCTTGAACTGGTTCCATTCCACATCGCTCACCTTGCTTCTCTTCACCGGTCTCCACCATTCACCGTTTCCGTCGATGGTTCCTTCTCCGGTGATGGAAATGTTCTTGCGCTTGCTGGCATTGATGGCAGGTGTGGCGCGGTTCTCTTTCTTTCCGGTTTCTTCGTCTATCTTGATGAGGTCGTTCTTGTCTTCAGAGAATACGATGATGGCATTCTTCTCCAGATGCAGGTCGATGTTGTCTTTCAGAGAGATGAGTCCTGTGAGATAGATACCTGCAGGCACGTTCAGATGACCACCGCCCATTTTGCTCAGTTTGCTGATAGCCTTGGCAAAGGCTTGGGTGTTCATCGCCTGTCCGTCTCCATTGCCGCCACATTCCAGAATACTTACGTGGTTGTCAGGAATAGAAGGAAGAGTAGGCTGTTGCATTTGTACTGGCAAGTTTTGATAATACTTGCTGTAGTCTTTGGCTTCGATGGCAGATACCGTAGCTGCCATTCCGAAGATTGCCAATAAAGAAATCAAAATCTTCTTCATAAGTCTTTAAGTATTGTTTATAATATCTGTTTCGTTAGTTCCTTTATGCGAAAAAGGCGGCTCCAACCGAAGTTAGAAACCGCCTAAATGAAAGGAGGAGTGGTACCACCAGGAATCGAACCGGGGACACAAGGATTTTCAGTCCTTTGCTCTACCAACTGAGCTATGGCACCATTTCTTTTGCGGTTGCAAAGGTACAATAAAAATTTAAATTGAGCAAGAGAAAACGAAATATTTTCTCTTGCTTAATGTTTATTAACTAAATCTAGTCTTTCAAAGGATTCCAACCCTGAGCTTTGAGCTCGAATTCCTGACCATCTCGTGTGATGAGGAATTTGCCCAGGCTCTCCTTGGTGATGTAGCCTATCTGCTTCACGCCTTCCATCTCCTCGATTTTGGCATGGTCACCAATAGGTACTGTGAAGAGAAGTTCATAGTCTTCGCCACCGTTCATGGCACAGGTGGTGAGGTTCATGTTGAATTCCTCTGCCTGTACGGCTGTCTGGTAGTCGATAGGGATGTTCTTCTCGTACACTCTGCATCCGCAATGACTCTGTTCGCAGATATGCATCAGTTCACTGCTCAGTCCGTCGCTGATGTCCATCATGGCCGTAGGACGGATTCCTGCTTCTCTCAGTTGGGCAATGATGTCGCCACGTCCTTCCGGTTGAAGCTGTCTTTGCAGTAAGTATTCCTTGCCGGCAAAGTCGGGCTGGAAGTTGCGCATCTCTGCCAGGTCTCGGTTGAGGGCAGCCAACTTCTGGTCGTCTCCCTTTGCCTTGGCTTCTGCCATCTTCTTGCGGATGTCTTCCACCTGTCCGTAGTATACAGCTTTTTCCCGCTCCAGCAGCTGAAGTCCCATATAGGCTGCACCTAAGTCGCCCGAAACGCAGATGAGGTCGGTCTCCTTCGCACCACTGCGGTAAACGATGTCTTCCTTGTTGGCCTCACCGATGCAGGTAATGCTGATGGCAAGACCTGTAAGCGAAGAGGTGGTATCTCCACCCACGATGTCAATGCCCCATTTGTCGCAAGCCATGCGCAGACCTTTGTAGAAATCATCCAGGTCTTCAACCTTGAAACGCTTGCTCAATGCGATGCTTACTACCATCTGTCTAGGGGTTCCGTTCATGGCGAAGATGTCACTGATGTTCACCATCGCACTCTTGTAACCCAGGTGCTGCATGTCGATATAGGTGAGGTCGAAATGTACTCCCTCCATCAGCATGTCTGTAGTAATGAGCACTTCCTTGTCGGGATAGTGCATCACGGCACAGTCATCGCCTACACCGTAGACGGTAGAAGCGTTTTTGTTTTCATATCCTTTGGTGAGATGGTCGATGAGACCAAATTCACCCAACTTTGCTATATCCAAGATAATTAATAATTAATAATTTATAATTTATAATTGACAGTTAGCTTCTGCGAATCATTTCTCGCATGATCTCAGTCATCTTTGGCTGGGCAGCATTGGCTGCAACCTGTACCTCCTCATGGCTCACCTCTACAGGAACGTCGAAGCCACCGAGGTCGGTGATGATACTGATGCCGAACACCTTAATGCCGCTATGGCGAGCCACGATAACCTCCGGAACGGTACTCATACCTACTGCGTCACCGCCTAAGACGCGATACATGCGATACTCTGCAGGAGTCTCGAAGGTAGGACCCTGAACACCTACATATACACCATGCTTGATGTTGATGTCTTTCTCCTTGGCAATCTCGTCAGCCAAATCACGCAACTGCTTGTCGTAAGCCTCGTGCATGTCTGGGAATCGGGGACCGGTAGGGAAGTTCTTGCCCCGCAGCGGATGCTCTGGGAAGAAGTTGATATGGTCGTTGATAATCATCAGGTCACCGATTTCGAATTCAGGATTCATACCTCCAGATGCATTGCTGACGAAGAGGGTCTCGATGCCCAGTTCGTGCATCACGCGCTCAGGGAAGGTAACCTCCTTCATGTTATATCCTTCATAGTAATGGAATCTGCCTTCCATTGCCATGATGTCCTTGCCGCCCAGCTTACCGAAGATGAGTTTGCCGGCATGGCCTTCTACGGTAGAAACCGGGAAGTTGGGTATCTCGCTGTATGGAAATTCATAACTATCAGTTATTTCTGAAGCTAATTGTCCTAGACCGGTTCCCAGAATGATTGCCGTTTTCGGACTTGTTGTCATCCTTTCTTTTAGCCAGGATGCTGTTTCTTGAATTTTTTCGTACATAGCTAATGATTTTTTCGTTAAAATTATCTTGTTGCTCCAGCATGAAGCTTACCTTGATAGGCAGTTCATACATGCTTTCTTTTACAGTTTCGTAGAGTCCCTCTGTATCTCTCAGTCTCACGGCGTCTTTTTCTGTCGTGATGATGATACGGGGTTCCGGCATGGCTTCGAAGGTGCTGTTGATGCGGTCGATATCCTTGCTCTTAAACTGATGGTGGTCACCGAAGGAGAGGGTCTGTACTCCCTTTGCCATTGGCTTGATGTCGTGTTCCATCTGTTTGGGCGATGCAATACCCGTCAAGAGCAGCACATGATAGTCGGTCATTCCCGTCAGGGCAGGGTCTTTCACTTCTTCCTCTTCATCGCTCTTGATTTCCTTTGGCTTCAGTTCCTTGCTGTTGAATACGCCCTTTGGGGTATCATAGTCAATGCAGGTGAAGTAGAGCTTCTGGAAAGGGTAGAGGTTCATCGCCTTGGTCAGCACTCTGAACTCCATCGGCTTCAGGTCCTTCGGACATTTGGTGATGATCACGATGTCGGCACGGTTCTTTCCGCTCAGCGGTTCGCGGAGCCTTCCTGCCGGCATCATCTTGTCATAGATGATGAGACGGTGATAATCTACCAGCAGGATGTTGATGCCTGGCTTGACATAGCGGTGCTGGAAGGCATCGTCCAGCAATACCACATCCACGTCCTTGGTTTCCCCGTCGTTCTGCAGATGGTCAATACCTCTTACTCTTTTGGCATCTACTGCAACATAGATGTCCTTGAATTTCTGGTGCATCTGGAAGGGTTCATCGCCAATCTCTGTCATCTCGGTATTTTCATCGGCTAGCACATAGCCGTGACTCTTTCGTTTGTAGCCACGGGAGAGTACGGCAGTTTTCACTTTGTCGTGAAGCAATCGGATAAGATATTCCACATGGGGAGTCTTTCCCGAACCACCCACGGTAATATTTCCCACAGAGATAACCGGTATCGAGAATGCTCTGCTCTTCTTCAGTCCGATGTCGAAGAGCCAGTTGCGGAATCTCACGATGGAACCGTATATCCAACTCAGTGGTAATAACCAATCATTGACCTTGATAAGATCACCTTCTGTTCTCATGTCTCTCTCCTTTGTTTTTTACACCTTATTATATATTAATGTATATTGAGCACGAATGGCATGGCTGCCTGCACAGGCTCCTTCTCCTTGATGCTGCGAATCAGCATGAATGGTTTGTACAGGTCGCCTAATGTCAACTGCAGCTGTTCGTCGAGATAGCTGCCGCCATTGCCCGACAGTTCGCCCATCAGCTGGGTGAGCCAGTCGGCTGCCATAGGATACTCGGTAGTACCATAGTCTGAAATCTTTGCCAGTTGGGCTGCCTTGGCTACAGCATCGTCCAGACTGCCGAAACCGTCTATCAGCTTGATGTTCTTGGCGTCTGTTCCCAACCATACTCTTCCCTGTGCGATATTCTCTACCTGGTTCACGCTCATCTTTCTGCCGTCAGCTACACGCTTACGGAAGAGGGCATAACCGCGGTTCACGTATCCTTGCATGCTGGCTATCTCGTCGGCTGTCCATGGACGGCTGCTTCCTGCGGCTCCATAGCCGCTGTTCTTGTTGGTCTTCACCTCGTCATACTTGAATCCCAACTTCTTGGTCATCAGCTCGCTGAAGTCTGGCAGGGCACCGAAGATGCCGATACTGCCGGTCAGGGTAGTAGGCTGTGCCATGACATATCTGGCTCCCATACTCATATAGTATGCACCTGATGCTGCCATTCCTCCCATGGAAACCACCACAGGCTTCTTCTTGTTCAACTCACTGACGGCACGCCAGATCTGCTCTGAAGCGTAGGCGTCGCCACCGCCCGAATTGATGCGGAGTACAACAGCCTTGATGCTCTCGTCATCACCCAGGGCCTGCAAGTCTTTGATGACCGTGGTGCTGACAATCTGCTCTTCATTCCCGTAGAGGCTAGGAGTAGCTGTGCTGACAATGCTTCCGGAACAGTAATATACGGCAATCTGGTCGGCAAGGATATTGCTGTCGTCAATGGCAGCATTCACGTCAGCCATTGATACTTGCTTGATCTTGTCGTCAGCTTTCAGTCCGAGCTGCTTCTTGACCACATCCCTGATTTCATCGTAATAGCAGAATCCGTCTACCATCTTGCGGGTCTTCAGGAGCTTGCTGTCTTCAAATACCATCAGTCCGTCAGCATAATGGTTCAGCGAATCCTTGTTGATGCCGCGGCTCTTGCTGACGTCGGTAAGCACCTTCTGCCAGAGTCCGGTTACGTATCGGGTAACCTGCTCGCGGTTGGCATCGCTCATCTTGTCCTCGGTATACATTTCTGTGAAGCTCTTGTACTTGCCCACCTTTACGATATTGAAATGAACGCCAAACTTAGCTGCCACATCTTTTATATATTGTGTCTGTGAGGCAATACCATGCCAGTCTACCATACCTTCCGGGTTGATGTAGACCTTGTTGGCAACAGATGCCAGGTAATAGCCTCCTTGAGTATATTGGTCACCGTATGCGATAATCCACTTGCCGCTCTTCTTGAAGTCAGCCAGTGCATCACGAATTTCCTGAAGTGTCGCATAGTCAGAAGTCAGTACACCGGTTTCCAGATAGATTCCCTTCACCTTGTCTTCATTCTTTGCCTTCTTGATGGCAGAGAGAATGTTGTTCATGCCAAGGTTGTTGAACTTGTCTCCTGTCAGTTCACCCAGCCAGTTGTCCTCAACTCTGTCGCTGATCTGCCCCTGCAACTTGAGCACCATCACCGAATTGTCTTTCAGTGAAGGTTTGCTGCTGCTTGCTGCTACCATACCAATGAGGCAGATGAATCCGAGTATCGCCATGATGATACTGAATCCGAAGATACCAACGATGGTGGCTGCTACATTTTTGAAAAATTGTTTCATAATAATGCCAATATTTAAATTATAGCTGCAAATATAATAAAAAAGCGACAAACGACAAAGAGATTTGGACAAAATAACCGAAAATTGTTGAAAATATAACATAGTATTAACAAAAAAATGCGTATCTTTGCCGGAGATTTAAGAAACTAATAAGATAAGACAATGAAAAAAATGGTTATTTCTTCTGTGCTGATGCTATGCGCTTTGTCTGCATTGGCACAATCTACAGCCCGCAAATTCGTACTGAAAAACAGTGCTGACGGTCAGAGCGAGCTGACTTGTTATTTACCTCAGAATCCTACAGGCCGTGCTGTGGTTGATTGTCCAGGTGGTGGCTATTCCCATCTGGCAATGGATCATGAGGGTCATCAGTGGGCGGAATATTTCAACAGGCAGGGTATTGCTTTCTTTGTGTTGAAGTATCGTATGCCTAAGGGCGACCGTAACATTCCTTTGAGTGATGCCTATCAGGCTATGCGCACGGTTCGTGACAGTGCTGCTGTCTGGCATATCAATAAGGAGGATGTGGGAATCATGGGCTTCTCGGCTGGTGGTCATCTGGCTTCTTCTGTCAGCACGCATGCTGAATATGATGCCCGTCCTGATTTCTCCATTCTCTTCTATCCGGTCATTTCCATGGATGAGCGCATCACCCATAAGGGTTCCTGCGTCAATTTCCTGGGCGATGAGCGCAAGACCAATCCTCAGCTGGTGAAGGAATGGTCTAACGATAAGGCTGTTCGCCGCCATCTTACTCCCCGTGCCATCATCCTGATGTCGAGTGATGATGAGGTGGTTCCGCCGGTTACCAATGGTGTGGCTTATTATTCTGCCATGCGGAATGAGGGTAATGAATGTACGATGCATGTCTATCCTACCTGCGGTCATGGCTGGGGCTTCCGTGATGCAGCTCACGGTTTCCCTTATCACGAGCAGATGTTGAACGACCTTACTTCCTGGCTGAATCATTTCCAGGGTCCAAAGGAGGATGCGGTCCGTGTGGCTTGTATCGGTAATTCCATCACCGATGGCTTTGGAATAGGAATGGCACCTGTCAAGGGATATCCTGCCGTTTTGCAGAAGAAGTTGGGTGATGGCTATCAGGTGAAGAACTTTGGTGTTTCTGCCCGTACCATGATGAATAAGGGTGACTTGCCTTACATGAACGAACTGGCATGGAGAGATGCGAAGGCTTTCAATCCTAACATTGTGATAGTCAAGTTGGGAACCAACGATAGCAAGACTCATAATTGGGCGCACGGAGCAGATGAATTTCGCCAGAGCATGCAGGCGATGATTGATACCTTGAAGGCATTGCCTAGTAAGCCGAAAATCTATCTCTGTTCACCGATTCCTGCCTTTAAGGATACTTGGACTATCTGCGATAGCGTGATTGTGAATGGCGAAATGCCAATCATCAAGAAACTCGCCAAGAAGAACAAGTGTCAGTTCATCGATCTCCATACTTCATATACCTATGGTGATATGATGCTGAATGATGGTATTCATCCGAATGCAAAGGGAGCAGCGAAGATGGCAGATATCATCTTTGATGCGATAGAGAAAAAATAAAAAGGTATATGAGCTGCTGACTCTGATACCTTAATAAATAGGGGCATCTTTGTTTCTTTGAAAGAGACAGAGGTGTCCCTATTATTTTTATGAGCCACAAAAAAAGGATAAAGGGATTTCGTAAAATGAACCAAAATGAACCAATTTTTCTGAATCTCTACATGAGAAATACAGAAATTCAGAAAACTTTTTATCTATCAACGACTTAAGAGATCGTATATGAAAAGAATAGTGAAAAAATGTTGATTTTCGTAGAACGATATTAATTTTTTAACACGCATAATTTGCTAGTTTCCATCATTTTTCGTATTTTTGCAAGGAGATTCTATATCTCTTATGTAGAGATTCTTAAGAACGAAGATAATAATATAAGTGTGGCTTTCATATAAGCGAAGCGTATGATACACAATTTGCTAAACACGGGCTTACCTGCATCATGTATGCAGAAGGCTGAAAGACATAAAAGTATTGAAGATTAGTGGAAGTTAGTCTATTGATTTTTCAATGCTGTGATACATATCACAACCTTAATAATCCGGGGAGAGAAATCTTTTCAGGAGAAACCGAGGTATATTCTGCAGCCAACTAAAGATAACATTCACCTACTCTTCATTCTTCCTTCTTCGCTCTTCATTCTTCGCTCTTCATTCTTCGCTCTTCATTCATCACTCTTCACTCATCACTCTTCACTCAAATTATGTGGTTTATAGTCAATACAGACAAATTTCAAGAACAAAAAACGAAAGAGTTTCTTGAAAAAACATATCCAGGCATAGTGAAGTTTGTCTATCTGCCCAAATGCCGAACGAAGTATGTCAATGCCCAGGGAGAAGAACGCTTCCGTTTTCGCCCGTTGATATATGGTTTGCTGTTTATCAAGGCAGACAGCATCAAGGTTTTGAAGAAAATACTGACACCTTGGGGGTATTTCGTCTATGAAGATTTCATCCGTAGTCTGGAAACAGGCGAACTGCAGAAAGAAAAGCTAGTCTCAAGTGCACATCTTCTTTGTAAGGATGTCAAGAACTTATCCACGGATGACATTGTCAAAACTGCCACTATTCCAGATGAAGACATGGAGCATTTTATTTATTTCAGTGATAAAGTGGCAGATGGCATAGAGGGACTGAGTATAGTAGATAAGCGATATGATGACCTCATTCAGGAGAATGATACTGTCCGCATATTCAGTGGACCTTTGGCTGGTTGGGTTGGCGTGGTCAAGCAAATCAAGAACAAGGGCAAGAAAGACCGCCATCTTTTTGTGCGATTTGGTAATAATCTCTGTCTCAGTTTTTCCAACGTTCGTCAATACGATATGCAGGTAGAGCATGAGGCAACAAAAGGACCGAAAGCAGAGGCTGTGGGCGTGTGGCGTGCCATCGACCAGATGGTTGGCTATCTTCAGGCAAAACAGCCTTCCGAGAATGCATATCAAACATTGCGCACTCTTTTCTTGGATTATCAAAAGAGATTGCCTGTCTATCGCAATAAGAGTATGTCGGATTTGGCATACGAAAACAAGAAAGAAAAGAGCACGGTTGCCCAGCAGCAAAAGGTTTTGGATCAGATAGACAAAAGAATGCGAAATAACTTCCGTGTTCTTTCCAATTACTTGAAGGCAGGTGAAATCACCCTGGAAAAGTGGTTGAAAGACCTGATTCCTGATGCCCCATTACGTCCATTTCTTACACCTACTTCTGGAGCAATCATCCCGGAAGGACATGATTATACGGTGTTGCATCATCAAGGAATCACGGAGCTTATTCTCCGCTGTAATCTTCGGGATGTCTTCCTGGATAAGGGGAGGGTAGAGACTGACAAAAATACCACGTTCTTCGATGAGGACTATGAGTATTACGCTCATTTTGCCCTGGTGAATACAGATGGTGGAAAGGTAAAGGCTATTTGTTCATGGGGAGGATTCTATGATTATTATGCATCCCAAAGCAGCCAGGAGCAAGAAGCATTCCTCAGAGATTTAGAGTCGAAGAAATATCCCCGTTTACTTTATTTGCTCACACAAAGCGAATATAGATTTGAAAAGGTTAATGGGATAGGTGGATTTTCGATAGAAACAGACATCGACTATACGAATGATATAGATGCAATGGCAAAAGCAGTTGCCAAAGCATTCAGCATTCAACATTCAACATTCAACATTCTTGTATCAGCAGCCGTTGAGATATGGAAGGGAACCCGCCTTTTGGTTTGGCGTCAATTATTGCAGCGTTATGTACTGCTTCATAAGGTGCCAGTAATAGACCAGCTTTAGAAAGGTAACAGCAAGGTAACAGCAAGTTATAGCCATGCGGTCCCATCCCGCACAATTTGGCGAAGACCTTTGATGGTCCGCCAACCTTATAGCGTAGCGGTTCTGAGCACCGGAGGGCGGTTTTCCTCTTCTTCCCTGAGGGGAGAAGACCGAGATGAGAGGTGGAGCCTTCTTTAATGGTAAAGAAGGACGGGATGATTTTAGAAAAACAGCACAGAGGGCGGTTACATCCTTCCTTTCTGAGAAGGGTTTCTGTCCCCTGTGAGGGGAACCGAAAGGGTCGTAAAGCCTATTTTGGCTTAGTTAGGATGTGGAGCTCCCTTTGGCTAAAGGGAGACGGAGGGATTCGAAAAAACTCCTTTTTTAATGGGAAAAAGCGATGCCAATGAGCGCAATGAAAGCTGGCTTTCAAATTGCCGAGTGCAGCTCGCTATCACATACCTTTGGGAATAAAATCTGCGTGGGAATTGGACTTGAAGCAAAAACTCCTTTAAAAATTTGGTTGTTTCACAGAAAAACCTTATCTTTGCTACGAATTAAATATTGAAGTTATGGCACAGTTAACATTACAGGTAGATAGTCCATCTTTGTTGGAGCAATTAAAGAATGTCCTCTCTCTTATGAGAGGCGTTAAAATAGTTTCTGTCACCCCTATTTCAAGGAGTGCTGCTTTGGAGGATGTTCCAAACGCAGAAACTTTGGCAGCAATGAAAGAGGCAGAGAGTGGTCATGATGCGGGAGTAGTTCGAGTAGATAGCTTAGAAAGTTTCATGGCATCAATGGAGGAATAGAATTTATGAAAGAAATTCGAAAGACCTCGCAGTTCAAGAAAGATTATAAGCGTTTTAAGAATGATAAAGAATTTGTAGAAACGCTTATGGGGATAGTTAAGCTTTTGGCAGAAGGCAATCAGATACCGGAAGAATATAATCCTCATCCTTTGAAAGGTAACTGGAAGAACTATATGGAATGCCATATAGAGAATGATACACTTTTGATTTGGTTTGATGAGGAAAATGACGCAATAGAATTAGTTCGTTTAGGTTCGCATTCTGAGCTTTTTGGGAAAGGGCGTAAAAGATAAATATTTAGTTGTCCCTTCCCGTAAACTTGTCGAGTCTTTTGATGGAAGCAAGCAAACTGTCCCCATGCGGTCCCATCCCGCAAAACATGGCGAGGGCTTTGATGCCCCGCCAACCTTATAGCGTAGCGGTTCTGAGCACCGGAGGGCGGTTACATCCCTAATCCCTATGGTAGGGATTTAGGGCTTGGGTATAGGGTAAGGCCCCCCCCTCAGACCGTCCGAAAACCTTGATTTTCTGCTTTTTATCACTGTTTTGAGGGCATATAAAGCCCTCTAAGCTAGTCTGGGGACCAGCTCTAAAATTTCGATTTCTAATAAAATTCATAATTGATGTGCTCAAATCGAGCGAAAATAAGTGATAGGAGGTCTAAAAATTAAGTTGTGGGGACCTCCTTCTTCCCCTTATGCCATCTTTGCGATCAATTGTGGAACGCCAAGCATAGAGATGGCTCTACGCATGTTATAGGAGAGGCAGATGAGGGCCATTTCGGCCTCCACCTTAACCTTCGTTTTCAATAAAAAATAATACGCCCCTAAGGTTCTCTTCATCGTTCCAAAAGGATGTTCTGAGAGACACATTCTTTGCGCCATCTTCTTCTTGTCTAAATGAAGTTTGTATGTCACAATCTTGTGTTCTTTAACTTCTCGTTTCATCTTAGTCTTAGGAGGTTCCTGGTCTTCCTGATGATTACTGGAGTCTACCTTGTAATTCTGAGCTTTCATCACGAGAGTATCCTTGTTGAAGTCTGCTTCTTTAAATGCTGCTTTAGTACACTTATGCGAGCATCTTTTGCAAGCCAACTTATTGCAATAACGGATACGGCCATCCTTCTTTAATGACTTCTGACGTAATATAGAGCCCTGCGGACAATACACTAAATTCTTAGCAGCATCTCTAACAAAGTAGCCTTGCAGCGCAAGCTGTTTGAGTTCCTCATCAGACATTTCCTTTATATTACTTGATGCCGTACATTCGTAGGATTTACGAACACCAATTTGGGGAGAGTCAAGGATGCCTGCATAGGCAGTCGGTATTTTGCCAGCCTTAAGGCAAGTTTCGAGATTCTCGGGCTTTTTGCTGTTTAACATATCATCTGTTACGGTAGCTTCTACATATTCAAACTCTACTTCAGCAACATCATCGCCATCTCGCTGTATTACATTAGGGATGATTCCTGCAGCCAAAGCGTTTGCCAT
>NZ_JBQKLN010000067.1:0-13973 GCF_052116205.1 Prevotella sp. Sow4_E9_plate
CTGAAAATCAGCGACTTGACCAACTTTTTATAGTTAAGTTTTCATAAGCATTTCTTAATATAAGTTATTGATTTACAGCCGATTAAATATTAATTTAACGCAGTATTGATAAAAGGTCAAAACATTATATAGATATGCAGAAAAGACATACAGATAGAAAGATGTACTTCCATGACTTGGAAATTACATCTAAAGAGTTTTACGTCAGCTACTTATCAACTTTCAAAAAGTTGACTTCGAAAAGTAGAGTATTAGAGGTGGGTTGTGGCGAAGGAGGCAATTTAGTCCCCTTTGCCCAACTTGGCTGTAGAGTTACAGGAATAGACATAGCAGAATGCAGAATAATAGATGCGAAAGCATACTTTTCGGAAATCTGCGAAAATGCCACATTCGTGTGTTGCGACTTTATGAAATACCATGCGCCAATCAATGAAGAGGAAAAGTTTGACGTGATATTATTACATGATGTAATAGAACATGTTCCAGCGAAAGGAAAATTTCTGTTACACCTCAAAAGTTTTCTAAAGTCAACAGGCGTTCTCTTTGTCGGATTCCCTGCATGGCAGATGCCGTTTGGTGGACATCAACAGATTTGCCGAAGCAAACTCTGTTCGCACTTTCCATTCATACATTTGCTACCAAACTCTATGTATAATTCATTATTGAAACTATGCAAAGAGGAAGAGGGTACTATAAGCGAGCTGATGAGCATAAAAGAGTGTAGAACAAGTATAGAGTTATTTGAAAAATTGATAAAAAGATGTGAATTCTCTGTTGTTGACAAGAAGTTTTGGTTTATCAATCCTCATTATAAGCAGAAGTTCCAGCTTACTCCATCGCTGTTGCCTCGTTTTGTTTGGAAAATTAAGTATGCAAGAAATTTCTTCACTACTTCTTGTTGGTACATATTGAATTTGAGCAATACGTAAAAGTAATACTCTCTTGTAGAGTGATAGAATATAAAAAAAAGTAAAAAGAGAAATCTCATGCAAGTTTTGAAAACGAGTTGCGTTTATTAATTAGTTATAACCCTTTAATATAAAGAAGCGTATGAAATTTAGAATGATTCTTATGGCATTAGCAGCTTTGCTCTGTTTGACAAGTTGTAGCGATGATGATTCTGGAATCCAGCTCACTGAAGACGAAGTAACCGGTGATATAATTACTGGTAAGCAGATTGTTATTAACACTCTAACAACCTATACCGATAGTGGCAGCAAGGTGAATGTTAATGGAGCTAAAGGTAAAGTATCAGCAATTTCTTCTGATGATAGTGTTGCCAAGGTTTCGTGTTCTTCAAATGAGTCTGAGAAGGAGATATACGTAAGTGGCGTTTCTGAGGGAAATGCTACTATAACCGTAACCGACTCAGACGGGAACTCTGCTATCTTAAAGGTAGAAGTAAAAAATTGGACTGCCCGTTGGAAGATATATAGAACGATGTATGTGGTAAATAGAAAATGTTTAGTTGAAGGCGTTTCTTCCGAGGATTCCGCAGCTATCGCAGCCGATGCTATAGAGAACGGCAAGTTCTATAAATATTATACTTTCCGTACTCCTACTAATAATCCTTTGGGTGTTATAACCAAAAGACTTACCATAACTGACAGTGAAGGAAATACTCGTATGGAGGGAGTTCTTAACATCCAACAAAATGCTGATAATACAGAAGTTTGGTATTTGTTGCCTTTCAAAGATTATAGAGCAGTTGTCTTGGCTACATTCTATAGTGACGGTGAGAGTATCTTTAAAGATGTGACAGATAATTATAAGAAGACTTATCCTCACATTAAAAAGGTCGAGCTACAAGCCATTTGTGCAATAGAGGAATTGGAGCCGGACAAATAAGTAAGAGTGTTTCTTGTAATATTTTTGTGGATAAATCCCGAGGAAAGATTTCTAAAGAAACGTTTCCTCGGGATTGTTGTATAAATACAATCCTAAGAGGCTCGTGAAGATATCTTCAAGGAAGATTAATATGCCCCTAAAACCTTCCAGTCGTCTATGAGTTTGAACAGTCGGGGCATGGCTGGCTTGTAGCTGTCGGGATAGGTGAGAGAATAGACGAAGAGTATTCTGCCACTCTTGATGAATTTATCGTAATGACTGTAGCCATCTACTCTTACTCCGTTTTCATAGACAGGACCGGAGAGGATGAATGCCTTATTCGATGCCTGCATCGTCCTTTCCGAATGAAGCTTCTGGGCTAGAGAATCGGCACAAGCCTGGAGGGTGTTGCTATTGTTGGGGGTAACGTAACTCTCCAGGATGATGTTGGCATGATTAGTGAATGAGAAGCGGGCATAGCCCTGGTATCCCGATACCGAAGTATCCTCCTGCTGGAAGAAGCAAGGATACTTGATAACGTAGCCGAAGTCCGGGTCATTGTATTCCTTCATGGGTGCCATCTCTACCTTGGTTTTGAAATCCGCCATCGGTGTATGCTGCTCTTTCGTAACCTCATGGTGATAGTTGATGATGAAGTTTATCATCATCAGCAAGACAACTGCTATCAAAAAAATCTTCTTCATATCTTTGCTTCTTTTGTATTTTAGCTGCAAAGGTATGAAGAAGATGGAAAAAAGCCAAATAATAAGTATGACATTTGGCTGACATTTCTGAACTTATCTGATTATCAGTCGGTAAGACTTGCCTCTTTCCGACTCAATCATGAGGTTGCTATTTTGCTCAATCACCGGTTTGATACGGCGAATCAAGGTATAGAGCGTTTCGCTGGCATCCGGTTTCTTGGGCCAAAGAGCATCACAAATCTCCTGTTTGGAGAGTTGATAATGCGTATTGTTGAAGAAGAGTTGCATCAGCTGGTGCTGCATCGGAGTAAACTTGATGGCTTGTCCGTTTTCCTGATTGTAGAAGGAATCCTCGTCTTGAGAATAGCACATGGTGCCGAACATATCAGCCTCATGATTCCAGGGTTGTTTTCTGCGATGATAGTATAGCGATGCAATAGCCCAAATCATAGCCATGAGGGTAAGCGTCAAAGATGTCCGCTGGTTGCTCATACTCAAAACATCTGCCATCGAACAGTTAGCATAACTTTGGATAGAATGCTCGTTGAGAAGCATCTCTTTGCTGCTGAGCAGGTTGGCGCTATTTACCAGCTGGGAATTGTTCTTGCCTTTTCTTCTGTCTTCCATCACATAGCAGAGATTACTGGTCGATTTCAGCAGGTTGATGCTGAGATGTGAGCGGTAGCTCTGGATGGTATCAGGCGTAATCCATTGATATTTATTTTCCTGAAGAGTCAGAGCCAAAGCTTTGTTCATATCTTGTACAATGGCATACTGTGCCTTGCGGTAGTTGCTTACGCTGGAGAATGCTGCAGACATCACAAGGATGGCGAAGATGAGGATGGAATGATATGCTTTCAGTTTCATATTATCTATTCTGTTTAAATGATATACTGTTTAAAGATTCAAATGCAAAAGTACAGAAATTCTATGAAAGATGGTATAAAACTAGATATAATATTCGTTAATTGATAAATGTCAGACTCATGTCAGCCATATTTTTCGCTTCGGTCTTCTCTTTTTGATACCTTTGCAGCAGAAAACAAGTTTTAGAAAAGTATATGATGACAATGAAGAAAAGTAAATTGTTAACAGCTATGGTGATGCTGTGGGCATTGATCTCTTGTGCAGAAATACGTGCCCAGGAGATCCAGAAGGTATCGAATGATTCTATAGCCTTGCAAGAGGTTGTTGTGAAGGCGGCACGAGTAGTCAACAAGGAAGATGGCAAGTTGATATTCCCAAGCGATATTCAGAAGCAGCGTTCTTTTTCTGGTTTTTCGCTTTTGGGAAAGTTGGCTTTGCCTCATATCAGGGTTGATGAGGCTGGCCGTTCCATTTCTGCTACCGATAATAAAGGAGAAGTGCAGATTCGTATCAATGGCATTCTCGCCAATATGCATGATGTACAGATGCTGGATGTAGCTTCTATTATGAGTGTAGATTATATCGATAGCCCTGGCGTAAGATATGGAAAGAATATTGCATACGTGATAGATATTCATACCCGCAGGGCTTCATCGGGTGGCAGTTTGGGCTTCAACTTGACTAATGCGCTAACTACCAAGCTCGGTTCGAACGATGTCTATGCATCCATCAATAGGGGCAAGAGTCAATTGAATATTTTATATGAGCAGACTTATGTGGATAATAAGGCATCCGAATATAATGAGGATGCTCAGTATCTTCTACATGATGGTTCTGAGTATCAGATATCTCGAAAAATCATGAATGGGGCAACTCAAAATTATGGTAATACATTGCAGTTGAAGTATAATCTGGCTGATTCTGCATTATATGTATTCCAGACAACGCTTACCACGGATTTCAGCAATCAGCCTTATACATCGAATGAAATGTGGTTTTCTGAATCAGGAAAGCCTGCGTATCCTGTTTACAGAACCAGCAAGGGTAGGGATTTTACTCCTGCTCTCGATTTGTATTTCTATCATCAGCTGGGCAAGCATCAGTCTTTGTCGGCAGATGTTTTGGGCACTTATATCCACACCAAAGGAGCCTATTATGAAGGTGAGGGCGAACCCTATCAATATCAGGTAGATGGAAAGACCTATTCGCTCATAGCCGAGGCTATCTATGAAAACCGGTTGAAACCCTTTACTTTTTCTGCAGGAACCAACTTGAACTGGAAATATATGGATAATCAGTATTTGGGTGATGTGGTTAGCGAGAATGGTATCCGTTCATTGGGTATTTATGGTTTTGCACAAATCAAGGGAAGTTTGGGACAATTCAAGGAAGGAACATCCCGTTTAACTTATGTGGCTGGCTTCGGGTTGAGTAATCAGTCTTATCGACAGGGAGATGAGGAATTTAGTTTTTGGCTTTGTCGTCCGAAACTCACATTGGCTTATTCCTTGACATCTTCGTTTCAGATCCGCTTGGGAAGTGAATTATCACAGCATATTTCGCAGATAGCTATGATTTCGGATACCCGTATTCGAAAGAACAGTATGGAATGGACTGTGGGTAATCCTTCGCTTAAGCCTAACAGTAGATATGAGAACTGGGTGGTATTCTCTTTTAGTAAACCAAGGATAAATACTGATTTTACCTTGAATTATCGCATCAATCGTCATTGTAATTTGGCGAAATACACCCGCACGGAAGATGATCAGTTTCTTTATACCCAGGCGAATCAGCCCCATTGTAATATGTTGTATCTTACGAATGATACCCGGTTTGACATTATCCCCGACCACCTTATATTATCTGTGAACGCAGGTATTTACCGTTTTTTCAATAAGGGCGATGAGTACAGTCATTGTTATACCGCTTATAATTATGGTGGAACATTACAGGGATATTGGGGAAAATGGACAGTGATGCTGTATGCTGATAACGGTTGGAACTTTATGGAGGGAGAGAACATCGGGCATAATCCTCCTTCATTGGCAGCCTCAGCCAGTTATCATATAGGTGATTTCGATTTTACGCTCTATATGCATAATCCGTTTATGGCTCATCCGAAATCTTATTCAGCAGAAATCGTCAACGCCTTGCTCCGTAAGCAGGTTCGTGGTTATGACAATTCGGGAGGCAATTTGTTCCGTATCGGTGTTGCCTGGAATATCAATCGGGGAAAGGAATACCGTAAGATACAGCGGAATATCAACAATGAGGAGCGCGAAACGGGTATCTTGAAATAGTTGGCTTTGCTTTCTATATGGGTTGCATGGGCAACAGCCGGAATTTATTTCTTCCCTTTATTGATGATATAAATTCCGGCAGTAGCCAATGCGCCTGCTATCAGATACTTCCAGTAGAAGGTTTCGCCAAGACAGAGGCAGGAGGTGATGGCTCCTACTACGGGGATGAGCGAATTGTATATCGCTACCTTTCCTACGGGATTGCAGCTTAATAGTTTGTTGTAGAGAGCGAAACTGATGGTTGAGATGGCAATGAGCAGCAGAAGGATAGTGATGCCCCAGAGGCTGATGACTGGCAGATAACCACCCATTAACAATGCAGGAATCACCAGCAAGGCTCCACCGATGCTCAACGAATAACCGGTTCCTACGAAAACATCCACCCTCTTGCTCAATCCTCGGGTCAGCAGGGAAGCACTGGCTCCACACAGGGCATTGAGGATAATCATACCATCGCCCAGGAATGTGAAACTTCCGCTTTCCTTTCCGCCAAGGTTCAAGGCAAGGATGCCCAGGAAGCCGATGATGCAGCCCAATGCCTTTCGCCACGTCATCCTGTCGCTCTTGAAGAAGATGCAGGCAAAGATAACCACCGTGAAGACGCTCATCGAATTGAGTATCGCCGAACGTGCTCCAGCATTATGCGAGAGTCCGAAATAGAAGAAAGCATAATGAAGGGTGGTGTTGAGGAGTGCATAGAGGAGAAGGAACCAGACATTCTCTTGAACAGCATTCTTTTTGAATCCGAATTTACGATGCGAGCTTCTGGCGATGGCCAGGATGATGATGCCGGAAATGAAGAAGCGGATGCCTGCAAAAAGCATCTTGCTTCCGGTCATGTCTGCTGTAATCTGATATTCCTCCATTCCCATTTTAATCAATGGGTAAGCCCATCCCCACGAGATAGCAGCCGTAAGGGCGAACAGGCTTACCCATACCGGGCGCTGAAATATACTGAGTGTATTTGTTTCTTTCTTTTCCATTATAATTTTATTGGTATTCCCCTGCTTCTGTGTTTGCTAAATGGCAATCTACAAGTCCCCCAGATGTCTTTCTATCGGAATACCGCGGTTCTTGTCCTTGTCATCCTTGTTGATGTCTATCCAGTTGCGCAGGGTATCCATGGCGATGCGGGTGGCATGGCGGAGATGATCGCCATCCTTCAGTCTGCCCACGATGATGCTGGAGAAGATGTCGCCGGTGCCCGGGAACTGAACAGGGATTTCTTCGTAGGGCAGGAGGAAATACTCTTCTGTAAGATGATTGAAACCTACCACGGCATGCTGACCTTCTACGATGCACGAGGTGATGAGCACGGAGTGGGAACCGATGGCTCTCAGTTTATCTATCAGTTCATAGGCTTCCTTCTGCGAGATTCCCTCTTCCTTGTATTCCGAATCCGTCAGCAGGCAAGCCTCGGTATAGTTGGGAAAACAGAGATGCGATACGCTCAGCATCTCCTTCATGCATCTCACGGTACTCTCACTGGCTCCACCATAGAGCTTGCCGTAATCGCCCATCACGGGATCCACATAGATGTCGGTGCCCAGTGCTGCCTGTTCTCTGCAATAACGTGCCACCAGCTTAGCCTGACACTCCGAAGCCATGAAACCCGTGGTGATGGCATCGAAGTGAATGCCCAGTTCGTTCCACTTCTGCAAGGCTTCCTCGATATACGAAGTGCATTCCAGAATGGCGTACTTGCCGTATGGGAAGGTGTTGCTGATGAGCATGGTGGGCAGATTGAACACATCGAGTCCCATATAAGAGAGGATAGGCATCTGAACCGCGGCAGATACCTTTCCGTAGCCACACATATCGCTGATAATAAGGATATTACTTTTCGCTTTCATTCTTTCTTTTTTCTACTTGCTTTTCTTTCTTATCCTGATTATCTCTTAATAGCTGGCTGTACACTTGATGCCCAGTGCCTCTACACGTTCCTTGATGGCATCGAGTACTTCCTTTGGCGCCTTTTCCAGCAACTTGTCTGGTGTTTCGCGGGCGATGGTATAAACCATTACCTGCTGAGGCTGGATGTCTTTCACTGCCTCCAGCCAAGGAGCTACGAAATGCTCGCTGGTATTGTCCAAACCGTCACCTCTCAGGAACATGGTCTGGATGATGACGTGCCCATTGAACATCTTCAGATATTTGATCACATCCTTCACGTTGTAGTTAGGCTGCTGAGGGCGGTCCAGCTTCTTGATGTAATCCATATCCACGGTATCCAGTTTCAGGATGTTGTTATCCACGAGCATCAGCGCCTCTCTCACTTCCTCCTTATATATATAGGTGGCGTTGCTGAGTACGGATACTTGTGCTTCAGGGAAATATTTCTTGCAGAGTTCCATCGTATCTTCCACGATTCCCTTGAAGTCTGGGTGTCCCGTAGGTTCACCGTTTCCTGCGAAGGTAATGTCGTCCAGAGGCTGGTTGTTGCCGTGGCGCTCTTTCAGAACCTTCTCCAATCCTTCTCTTACCTCCTCGCGGGTAGGGCGCTTCTTCTTAGGACGGAAGTCGGCGTTGAATCCGCATTCGCAATAAACGCAGTCGAATGAACAGACCTTGCCATCAGATGGCATGAGGTTGATGCCCAGTGAAACTCCCAGACGGCGGGAGTTTACCGGACCGAATATCGGTGATGGATAAATAATCGTTGACATAATCTTATTCTCCTTTATCTAATCTATTCTTTATTTTATCTTGGTAATACCTATTTTATACCAATCTTATTTACTTGTTCGTAATTTGGTGGGCAAAAGTACTAAAAAATGTTGGAATGAACAAATAAATCAACTGAAAATCGATTTATCCTTACCATTTGTCTTCTATCTCCGATAGATTGTGTACTTTTGCATTCCAATCCGGGGAGAATCTTGGTGATTTCGGTTCGGATTTAAAGGAAAAAACAAAAAAGTTGATGTTTTGCTTAGTTTTTCGCTTGGCTCAACTGTATAGATAGTATATGAACAGAAAAAAGGACATAGAACAGTTATTCCGTCAGCATTATGTGAAGATGTACAATCTGGCCAGATGCATTCTTTCGGATGATGACGAGAGCAAGGATGTGGTGAGCGAAGTTTTCGCCCAGATTCTTGCCGATGATGTGGTTCTGGTGCCTGGGAGTGAGGATGGTTACTTGATGCGGAGCGTACGCAACCGCTGTCTCAACCTGATAGCTCATAAGAGCGTGAAGGAAAGGGTGGCGAAGCTGCTGCTGGATGATGCCGACGTGATTCTCTCAGAAGAGACCGATGAACGGCTCGACCGGCTGATGCTTCTCATCGAAGACCTGGAACCGCCTATCCGGCAACTCATTTTCCGTCTGCGCTATCTTCAGGAGAAATCTTATCAGGAGGTGGCTGATGAAGTGGGAGTGAGCAAGGTGACGGTATTCAATCATCTCTCGAAGGCGATGGACTGGATTAAGGAACAATTTAAATGAGCAAGACAATGACAAACATGAGTAAAGAAGAAAAGCGGATGATGCTCTTTGACATGCAGGAGCATCCCGAGAAATATACCGACGAGCAGGTGGAGCACCTGCTTGCCGATGAGGAAGTGAAGGAGTTCTTCCATGAACTGGCGATGGCGAGAATGGCTGGCAAGAAAGCCAATCCGAAGGAGGTGGATGTGGATGAGGCTTGGAAGGAGTTTGTTCAGGCTCATCACGAGGATAAGATGTCGATAGATGCCGGCAAATCCAAGGACGCTTATCGCAACCGGATGAAGATTGCTGCATCCATCGTCGGCATCATCTTCCTTTCGGGGGTAGCCTTGGCTGCGATTCACAATGGCTGGTTGGGGTTCCCGGCTTCTGATCAGACAGCGGATAACAAGGCTGCTACAGAACAGATGGCAACAACCCGGGCGCTGACGAACGACAGTCTTCGTGCTGCAACAGCAGAGAACAAGGATTCGCTTGATATGAAGCCGGTGGTGTTTGATGATGCTGAATTGGGAACCATTCTGGCTCAGCTATCCGGTTTCTATCATGTCAAGGTGGAGTATGTGGATGCCGGTGCCCAGCACATCCGTCTCTTCTTCAACTGGAACAAGACGAAGACTTTGGAGCAGAACCTGGAGATTTTGAATGCTTTCGACCGCATACAGATAGAGTATATTGACGGTACATTGTTGGTGAAATAAGATAGGAGGATATATTTATGAGAGATTTTTGGAAACCAATGCCCGTTAGCGGCAAGCTTATCAGAGAGCTTCTTCTTCTCTTCCTGCTGTTTGGGGTTCAGCAGTCTTATGCCCAGCGCATCACCCGACAATATAATAATGTGTCGTTCTCTGCGGCGTTGAAGGATTTGAACGCCCGCCAGCATAAGTACACCATCAACTTCGTGTATGATGAACTGGAGGATTTCAGGGTAACCAAGAGCATCCGAAACCAGAGTGTTCCCGATGCCATCATGCAACTGATAGGATTCTATCCCATCAGGATGACGCAGGTGGAGGATAATATCATGGTGGAGTGTACGCAGAAGACAACCCTTCGTTATAAGGGACGTATTATAGATGAGAGTGGCAATGCTGCCGAATATGCAAATATAACCTTGTTGTCGCCCATTGATTCTACGATCGTAGGACATGGTGTGAGTAATGAGAATGGAAGTTTTGTCATTCCTTGTAATTCCCGGAAGGTGTTAGCCCGTATCACATACGTTGGTTATAAGACAATCAACCGTATATACAGCAATCCGGAAATGGGAATCATCAAATTGCAGCCTGAAACGATGATTATCAAGGGAGTTGTAGTGAAGGGTGAAAGACCTCAGTATAAAATGTCGCCTGGAGGAGTGGAGGTTGCCGTAGAGCATACCTTGCTTTCTAAGATGGCAAACACTTTTGATGTCCTGAATCTGTTGCCCCGTGTCTCTGTTGATGGACAAAAGATATCCGTGTTTGGTAAAGGCACACCGATTGTTTATATCAACAACAAGCGTGTGAATGACAATAATGAGATTGTAAATATCACTCCTGACAACATCAAGTCGATTTCCGTGATAACAAGTCCTGGAGCAGAATATGATGCCGAGGTAGAATCGGTAATTCGTATCCGCACCAAAGAGCGGCGTGCCAATGGGTTCAGCTTGCGTGCAGATGCTTTTGGTAAATACAACAAATGGATGTCGGATTACGAGCTTGTCAGCGCCCGGTATCAGACCAAGAAATTCGAGATAGCCAATAGTTTATGGATGAGGGGCTATCATATTGGTGAGGATAATCACCTGAACACAGATATCAATTTGCCCGACAAGCATTATCACAACGACCAACATATTCATTCGGATACTAACAACCGCTTCTTGTCGGAATATCTCTCAGCCGACTATTCACTCAACGACAGCAATTCCATTGGTGGCTCTTATCGCTACTATGGCATGTTGAATGGCAGGACGAATAGTGCAAGCCAACAGGATGTGTTTCTGAACGGTGTGGCACAGGGTAGCATTCAGCAGAATGGGGTTATAAAACCTCATCTCGGTTCACATCAGGCGGACATCTATTATGTGGGAAAGATAGGGCAGGTAGGCATCGATTTCAATGCCACATACTATGCGGTTAATGACAGACGTAGTGATGAGAGTATTGAAAGCAGCAAGGAGTTGGGCAATCAGGAGGTACACTCAAGCAATCGTCAGAATAGCGATATGTGGGCAGGCAAGTTGGTTGTGAATATTCCTCTGTGGAAAGGAAATATGTCTGTAGGAACAGAGCTGTCGAAGACCGACTCTCATGGAACGTTCCTGAACGAAGAGCAGTTGGTGCCATCTACAGAGACGGATATCCATGAAAGAAATGTTGCTGGCTTTGTGCAATATGGACTGTCCCTCAGCAAGTGGAACATTGGTTTGGGTGTGCGTTTCGAGAATATCATTCGCGACTATTTCTCTGGTGGAGTCAAGCAGGATGATGTAAGTAGAAGATACAGCAACTTCTTTCCTAACCTCAGTATTTCATGGAACAAAGGTAACTGGAATTGGCAGTTGAATGTCAACGAGAAAATAAGTCGTCCAAGTTATCGACAGTTGGGCAACTTCATGCAGTTTGACAACCGTTTCCTTTATGAAGGCGGAAATCCTACCTTGCAACCGGAGAAGGTGTTCAATGTTGAGGCAATGATGTTATATAAGTGGCTGAATGTTTCCGCAGGTTATAAATACCTGAAGGATGTGATAGAGTGGACCAAGTATATCTATCCTGGAAAGGAATTTGCTTATAGTACGTCGTTGAATTTCGACCATAAGCAGCTGCTTTATGCTTCTGTCAATGTTTCGCCAAAGCTTGGCATCTTCCGTCCTACGTGGGGATTCAATTATAACCAGCAGTTCTTCGACACCAAGAAGTATGGTGCCGGCAAGGCATTAAGCAGACCTTTGCTGTTGTGCTCGCTCGACAATAATTTTGCTCTTTCAGAAACGATGAACGCGGCTATCAGCCTGAATGCAGCAACACCCAATGCAGATGGATTTCTTATGATGAAGAGTAATTACAGCGTCGATCTGCGGTTCGACAAGTCGTTTGCCAATCGCACATGGATCATTTATCTTTCTGCAAATGACATCTTCAAGACTACAAAGGAACGTTGGACGATGTATGGACAGGGTTCGGGTACCATGAAAGACTGCTACAACTACACACGCAACATCTCCTTGCAGGTTACGTATAATTTCAATGCCAAGCGCAGTAAGTATAAGGGCACAGGAGCCGGCAATGAAGAAAAGAGCCGCTTGTAGTTTTTGTTAGGAAGAAACTCTCTTAATAAACAATGAATATATGACAATCGGTCAAGCGAAGGCAAAACCATATTGGCTTGCTCTTTGCTTGACCGATAAAAAAATCATACACATATTTCTAAATCCTGATGGACGACATTTAATATAGGAGCTTGGAGAGCATCCTCAATAGAAACAAGAGTGTCTATTGTAAAATTATGTGTTCCCCGCATCCATTTGCTTATTTCCGCTTCCCGTTTTCCGAGTAGAAGGGCTAGGTCTTTCTGCTTCATCCCTTTAGAAACCAGAATGTCATGTATCCTATCTACGATTTGGAAAGACAAATCTACAGACCTGCGAATCTCAGGATCAACATGTTTGCGGCGTTCTTCTAAAATCTTACTTCTTCTCATTTCTTGTAAAGTTTAAATTTCCAATTATTTCTTTGTCAACTAATACAATTGTTCCATCTTTAATTCTCGATTGAATGAAACGACTTGTATCTATCAAGAGTTTTACATAGGGAGCTAGTGTTGTACTTTGTTGCCAACTTTTAGTATCTTTGACTCCTCCGTTTCCGAAAATCAGAATATGGTTAGATAATCTGATACAGTAGAGTCGAATCTTGTTACCAATATCTATTGGGATAACTCCAACACCATCTCCATAGTGGCCTTCCGGACGGAAATAACGTTCCAAAGCTCCTCGTTCGGAGATTTTGTCCAACCATGAAATGACAACATCTATTTCTTCATCGTAAGAACATCCTTCTGGAAATTTCTCAAAGAAATTTTCAAATTCAGAGAGTTCTTCTCCTTCAAGATGAATACTATAGAAGTTTATATCTTCATACTCTTCTATAAGCTCTATGTTGTACTTCTGTTCCATAAGCTTAACTTTTAAGTTATTTCGTTGCAAAGATAATACAATCTTCTTTAAGTTGTTTATAAATTAACTTAAAAATGAAGAGAAGATATGTTTTTTAACTATAATTTATTAGTCTTATAATGAAATTAGGAGTATCTTTGCATAGGTTTTTCAAAAAAAGTAGAAGATTTCTTCATTTTAGGGGTAATTGATTTCAGAAAAGCTTGTATATAAGAGTAGAAACAAGAAGAAAATGACGTGATGACAGAAGAAAATGAACAGCGGATGGAACGGCTGTTCCACGACCATTACGAGCAGATGTATCGCTTCGCCTTTGCCTTGCTCCATGATAATGAGGAGGCGAGGGATGTGGTGAGTGATGTGTTCTCCAGATTGTGGGATAAACAGCTGGTTCCAGACCGGGCTTACCTGATGCGGAGCGTGAAGAATGCCTGCATCAATCTCATAGCCAGAAAGAAGAGAGATGAAAGACTGAAACGGCTTCTCCCTCTCTCGGAAGAGAAATTGACGGAGGAAGAACCTTCTCGTCTGGAAGAGCGATGGCAGGCTGCCGTGGATTGCATCGACCATGACCTGACCGACCAGACAGCTTCCGTCATCCGATTGTGCTATCGGGAAGGAATGTCGTATAAGGATACGGCGGATGAACTGGGCAT
>NZ_JBQKLN010000068.1:0-13611 GCF_052116205.1 Prevotella sp. Sow4_E9_plate
ACATTGATGCTTGGACTACCGAGCACTTGTCCAAAAACTGGGTGACAGAACGAACCAAAACACTCAAACAAGTGAGTTAATATTGGAACATAGAACTGGACACCCTAATTATTTTATCAATTTATTTACTACCATGCCTCCAGCTTATCGGCAATCTCCGGCATCTTATCTTTGCAGAATACAGGATTCTTGCCTTCCTTCTTCTGCTGTCGATAATCCTGCAGCAGGAAGACGGCCTGGCGGGAAAGCAGGACGATGGCCACAAGATTGCAGAGCGTGAGAAGAGCCATCGTGATGTCGGCAAAACTCCATGCAAAATCAAGCGATACCACAGCTCCTACCATTACCATCGCAGCTACTGCAAGACGATAGATGAATACACCCAGCTTGGAATCCCTGATATATCTCACGTTGGTCTCGCCATAATAATAGTTGCCGATGATGCTGCTGAAGGCAAAGAGACAGATCATTACAGCCACAAATGGATTGCCGATGCTTCCTATTTCGTGAGTCAAGGCATCCTGCGTCAGCTGAATACCATTGGATGCTGTAACATCTACCCCACTCACCAGTATGATGAAGGCGGTGCATGAACATACCACCAAGGTATCAGTAAACACCCCCAAAGCCTGAATCAAACCCTGCTTTACAGGATGACTCACCGTTGCCACGGCAGCTGCATTAGGGGCACTACCCTCACCAGCCTCATTACTGAACAGTCCTCGCTTGATGCCCTGTATCACCGTAACTCCCAACACTCCGCCGGCAGCCTGATTGAAGCCGAAGGCATTCTCCACAATGGCAAGCAACACCTTAGGCAGACTGGTGATATTCCAAATCACGACTCCAACGGCTATCAGAAGATAGACGACAGCCATCACAGGAACCACAGTAGAAGAGAACTTTGCCACGCGCTGGATACCACCGAAGATGATGAGCAGGGTGAGCACCGTGAGCACAATTCCCATGGTAGCAGGTTCGATGCCGAACGCTTTCTGCCAGGCCTGACAGATGGTATTGCTCTGAACAGAATTATAGGCAAAGCCAAAGGTAACGATCATCAGGACGGCAAAGAGAATGCCCATCCATCCCTTTCCAAGACCATACTTCATATAGTAGGCAGGACCTCCAAAGAAGGATGTCTTTCCCCTGCGCTTGTAAAGTTGGGCTAGGGTTGATTCTATGAAAGCCGATGCAGAACCCAGCAAAGCCAGCATCCACATCCAGAATACGGCTCCCGGACCACCGATGCTGATAGCTGTAGCCACGCCAGCAAGATTTCCCGTACCGATACGACTGGCCAATGCCACCACGAAAGCCTGGAAGGAAGAGATATGTTTCATCTCGCCATCCACCTTTACCTCCATCGACAGTTCATCTTGTCCTATCTCCTCCGGTTGAACCTTGTCGGGATTCAGCAACAGCCTGACCATCTCCTTGATGAGTCGGAACTGTACGAACCTTGTACGCCAAGTGAAAAACAGGGCACAGCATATCAGAACTGTAATGATGATATACGACCAGAGAAAATCGCTAACCTGAACTAAAATGTTTTGTAATGAATCTATCATTTGTCTATCAAAATCTGAATATTATTTCTTTTCGACTGCAAATTTACGAATTTAATTTCAAAAATCAGCAAAATATCTGTCTATCTTACGTTTAACCGTCTTTTCGTCCTCTTTTTAAATATAAAACGGAGGTATTTTATACATTTTTCCATGGTGAATATACTATCTTTTGTCCGTTTTCCCAAGATTTAACACTTTATTCTGCACTATCATCGAACAAAAACTCCAAAAGAAGTAAGGATCTCAGATTTTATTTGTACTTTTGCCGTACTTCAGCAAAACTTCAATAAAAAACGACAACAATGAACATTAAAAACATTTTTCTTACCACAATCATCGGTTCAATGATGACCATACCTACCATGGCACAACGAAAAGCTGCGACCATCAATGACAACTGGGAATTCAAACTTCCTACCAGTCAGAAATGGACATCAGTAAATATTCCCCATACTTATACTCTGGATGCCTACCAAGGCAGGAACTATAATAAAGGGAAGGCAGAATACCGCCGCATTCTTACCCTGGCAGAAATCAATCCAGACAGACGCTATTTCTTGAAGATAGATGCAGCAAATAAGGCTGCAGAAGTGAAGGTAAATGGCAAGGAAGTAGGTTGTCATGCCGGTGGATATTCGTCCTTTACCTTCGATATCACTGATTTTCTAAATACCAATCCTGCAAGACAAGGAGAAAAATCAGAAAATACCATAGAGATAACTGTAGACAACAGCCGTCAGGATGTCACTCCTATCATGGCAGATTTCACATTCTGGGGCGGCATCTATCGTGACGTCTGGCTCGTTTCTACACCCGATATTCATTTCAACATGCTCAACATGGGAAGTGACGGCATCTTCGTTTCTACTCCTATTGTGAATGAAAAACAAAGCGTGGTAAAGGTGGTTAGCGAAGTGAGCAATGATGGTCAAAAAGCATCGATGGTAGAACTGAGAAACGAGATTTTCTCGCCCGATGGAAAGCTACTTCAAACCATCAAGAAGAAGATACCCCTGAAAGCCGGCGAAACCCAACGCACGGCATTGCAGTCAAAACCCATTGCCAACCCACTTCTTTGGACTCCAGAACGTCCTACTTTATACAAGGTAAGAACCTCTATTATAGATACGAAATCAGGGAAAGTCATTGATGAGAAAAACCACAAGGTTGGATTCCGCTGGTTTTCTTTCGATGGAGAGAAGGGATTCTGTCTGAATGGAAAGACTTACAAGCTACGTGGATTCAACCGTCATCAGGATCAGGCACCTGTAGGAGTAGCCTTACCCGACGAGGCTCATCGCCGTGACATAAAACTGATGAAGGAACTGGGCAGCAATTATATCCGCATCTCCCATTATCCTCAAGATGACGCCCTCTTGGATGCCTGCGATGAACTCGGTTTGTTGGCATGGGAAGAAATTCCTATCATAGACCTTGTACCAGACACTCCCCACTATGCCGATAATTGTGAGCGTAATCTACGGGAAATGATCCGCCAACACTACAACCATCCAAGTATCATCAACTGGGGCTACATGAATGAAATCCTGCTCTGCACTCCATGGCCAGGAACTAAGGAATGGCCAGCCTTTAAGGAACGTACCCTAGCCCTTGCCCATCGATTGGAAAAGGTTCTTAAGGATGAAGACCCAACCAGAAAAAGCGTAATGGCATTTAATATGACCAATACTTACAACGAAATAGGTCTGAACCTTGTTGATGTTGTGGGATGGAATCTTTATCATGGCTGGTATCAGGGCGAACTGAACGGATTCAATCACTGGTGTGAAGACCAGCACCAACGCTATCCCAAAAAGCCGATGATAATTTCAGAATGGGGAGCAGGAAGCGATCAGCGTCTGCACTCAAACTCTGCCCATGCCTTCGATTTCAGCATAGAATATCAGCAAACTTATATAGAGCACTATCTGCCATTCATTGAAGAAAAGCCTTGGATTAGCGGTTGTACCTATTGGAACTTCATCGACTTTAACGTGGCAGAACGCCAGGAATCCATGCCAAGAGTAAACAACAAGGGAATTGCCTACAACGACCGTACCCTGAAGGACGTAGCTTATTACTTCAAGTCTATGTGGCGTAAGGACATACCTGTGGTTCATATTGCCAGTCGCGACTGGAGCATAAGAACTGGTCATATCAACGAGCCCCAGCGCATTAAGGTATATTCTAACATGCCAGAAGTGGAACTTATCGTAAATGGCAGGAGCTACGGGAAAAAGAGTGTACAGAATTGCTTTGCCGTCTTTGATGTTGTCCTGCCTTTCGGTAGTTCTACTTTAGAAGCAAAAGGTTTTAACGAAGTTCTGACAGATTATAAAAACAAGGTTGATGGGAACACAGGAGATGTAATGAAAATTCAGTATAACCCTCTGCCAAACTTGGCAAAAGGAGAAGAACTCGCCATCAACGTGGGCAGTAACTGCTATTTCATATCTTCCTTGAGCCAGCTCACATGGTTACCAGACCAAGCATACAAGCCTGGAGCATGGGGATATGTAGGAGCCGAAAGCAAGAGTACGACATCTGAAATCGGAAACACAATAGATGGCCCGATTTATCAGACATGGCGTGAAGGAGATTTGGAATACAGAATAGACGCACCTTGTGGCGAATACGAGGTAGAACTACTGATGGCTGATGTTACCAAGCCTGCAGTCCAACTGCCTAATCTCCTAGCCAAAAGCAATACAGAGTCTTCATCCAAAGATGTAAGATTTGATGTCAGCATCAATGACGAAAGGAAAGAATCGGATTTCACTCCTACTGATGGTCGCCATTACCGTACTGCCTTTAAGCGTAAATACATCGTTGAAAACAATCGTGGCAGCATCAACATCCAGTTGAAGTCCCTGCAAGGAAAGGCTTTCCTAAATGGCATCAAGATTAGAAAGTTGAATTGAAACCATGAGCAAATCAGTTCATCATTATGGTTATTTAAAACAGAACCAGGGAATGAATACAAAAAGTCAGTTGGTAGTACAATGTTACCAACTGGCTTTTTTGTTAAAATTGCTTTTGAAAAAAACAGGAAAATAAGTTGTGGAACAAAAAAAACATAAACTACACCATAATATATGGCAGAAAAAAACAAAATCAAAAAATCATGTCTTAAAGTCAAATAATAAAGTTCTTGCATTCAATATAAAGCTAAATTTGCAGCAGCAATTAAGATTTTAAACCAATAAAAACAAAAACAGATGAAAACAAAACTATTAAAGAACAGCTACGTATTGCCTATGACTTTGTTTTGTTCTGCTTTGACATTTTCTCCATTGGGAGTTGCCCAGGCACATGCAACAACAAATGTTGTACAACAGGCAAAGACTGTGAAGGGTACAGTTGTAGATGAGACTGGTGAACCTGTAATTGGTGCAAGTGTCATGGTAAAAGGTACTAGTGTGGGCTGCGCCACAGATTTGGATGGTAATTTTACGCTCCAGAATGTAAAGCCAGAACAGACACTTACCATTTCGTATATTGGCTATACAGCTCAAACGATAGCCATAGGTCAGAAAACAAACTTCAATGTGGTACTTAAACCAGACAACAAAGTTCTCAACGAAGTAGTTGTAGTAGGTTATGGAGCAATCACCAAACGCTCAGTGTCTACTTCCATGTCAACAGTAAAAGGCTCAAATATTGCCGAGATGCCAACATCCAACATCACCCAGAGCCTTTCTGGTTTATCCTCTGGTATTACCCTGCAGCAAACCAGTGGAGAACCGGGTGCAGCCCCTTCCATCCGCATCCGTGGTGCAGGTTCCATCAATAGTGGTAACGATCCACTTTACGTTATTGACGGTTATCCTACTACCGATTCAGAACTGTTCAACAATATCAACCCAAGTGATATTGAAGACATTCAAATTCTGAAGGATGCCGCATCATCTGCCATCTATGGTTCAAAAGCAGGTAACGGTGTCATCATCGTAACTACCAAGAAGGGCAAGGCAGGAAAACCGACGGTAAATTTCTCAACCCAGATTGGTGTAAGTCAGGCACAGACCCGTGTAGACGTACTTGATGCTAAAGACTATCTTGACATGATTATTGAGGCACGTACCAACAACGGTACTATCAGTAAATATCCAGAACTCACAAAACTCCGTGATTCCGGCAACTATTGCAATACCGATTGGCAAGACGCTATATTCCGCAATGCTCTCAACTATCGTGCCAACGCAACAGTCACCGGCGGTACAGATATGATAGCCTACAATTTCTCTGTAAATTACCAGAATGAAGATGGTATCCTGCTCAACTCTTTCTTTAAGAAAGTGAATATCAAGGCTGGATTTGATGCCAAGCTGAGCAAACATGTCAAAATTGGCGCCAGTTTTTCTCCAAGCTATAACAAGAAACGCAGTCAGCAGCCAACAGGTGGAAACACAGAAGATGTGAAAGGTGTCATCGCAGACGCACTCTCCTATCCTCCTATCCTCCCTGTTTACCAAGCCAATGGTGACTATACGCAAATTTCACAGCATTATTCTGGCAAGAATGGAACACCAGACTATGGCTTGAATACACAGTTGCGCAACCCGGTCTGCAACCTGTTGGAGAACAACAATGACAGTTGGTCATTAAGAACGCTGACCAATGCATACATAGAGATAACTCCTATCAAGAACCTCACAATCCGTTCTACAGTTGATTTCTCTACCAATTCCACAAAGCTTGACTATTACCAGTCAGCTTATCTGCTCGGTTCTTCATACACAGGAAACAAATCTACACCTTTTCTCAAGTCTGTAGATGCTTACCGTGCTTCAGGTTTTGGCTATAATACATATTGGTCAACTACAGCCTCTTACAATTGGGACATCACAGATAAGATGAACCTCAATGCCGTAGCAGGTTACGACTTTGAATACAACAGTGCCTTCAACGTTCGCCAGGATGACCGTACTGATGCCGACAACCCAATCGCCTATCTGGGTACAAGCATCAAGAACGTAATGGGTGCAAATCTGTGGACTGGTTCTTCAAGTAACACAAATTATGTGTTCGATGCCATGTTCACACGACTCATATTCAATTATGACAGCAAGTACGTACTTTCTGGGTCCCTGCGTCGTGACCGTTCCAGCAAATTCGGTCCAGACAACCGTGCCGGACTCTTTTACTCAGCATCAGGAGCCTGGAACATCACTGAGGAATCATGGATGAAACCATTAACCTGGCTCAGCCTGGCTAAGGTGCGCGCAAGCTATGGTGTAACAGGAAATGACCAGATAGGAAGCAACTACGCATGGATTTCTACTATCAAGACCGACCACAACGTAGTATTCGGAACAAGTTCCATTCCTTCATATTATCCTGGAGGATATTCAAACCGTGAACTTGGATGGGAAAAGAACAAGCAGTACGACCTCGGTATCGACCTGGCGTTCTTCAACCGCATCAATCTGAATGTAGACCTCTATAAACGTACGAGTGACATTGTAATGCCTGCCAATATTCCAAACTTCAATGGTATAGCAAGTTCTGTTTATATGAACTCCGGTCAGGTAGAGAACAAGGGTATTGAACTTTCTCTTAACGCAAAAGTATTACAAGGCGCATTCAACTGGGAAACTACCCTCAACTGGTCAATGAACAAGAACAAGATCCTTTCACTTGCCAATAACCAGACACAATTGGCAAACGGCAAGGCTGGTACAAAATGGGGCAATGTCATCAGAAACATCGTTGGTCGTCCTATGGGCGATATGTATATGCTCAAAGTGATTGGCACATACAACACAGAAGAAGATTTGCAGAAATATCCTAAGTTTGGAACAGAAGGTATCGGTGATCTCATCTTCGAAGATACCAATGGTGACAAGGTTGTCAATGCCAATGATTATCAGCATGTAGGTAATTATCAGCCTGATTTCACATATGGTTGGAACAATAAGTTCAGCTACAAGAACTTCGACTTGGCTGTAACAATCGATGGTCAGGTAGGTGGTAAGGTTATCTATGCCGCAGCACGTGCTTTCTCTCTTAACCGTTGGGATGACAACGTACTTAAGGAATCAGGTCTCGGCCGTTGGCAAAGTCCAGAGAATCCTGGCAATGGCAAATCACATAAGGCAGGTACCAACAATCTTGGTTCAAACATCCAGCCTTCAACCCGCTATCTTTATGATGCCGATTTCCTGCGCATCCGCAATGTGGCTCTGGGTTATACTCTGCCAACACAAATCTGCCGCTACATCGGTTTGCAGCGAGTTCGCTTCAGTGCAAACGTTCAGAACCTCGTTACATTCGACAAGTACCCAGGCTATTCTGTTGAGGCAAACTACAATGGTAATTCTGCTACCAACAATGGTGTAGACTTTGGTGGTTATCCTATCGCACGAGTAATGACATTTGGTATTAATGCAACATTCTAATAAGGAAATAAAATTATGAAAACAAAATATATAAATAACGTAATTCTCTCAGCATTGCTGGGAGGTTCGGCTATGGGATTCTCTGCTTGTAGCGATAGTTTCTTCGATCGCTATAATTCTGACACCATGCAGATGGAGACCTATCTTACCAATGACAGCGAAATAGAAAACATCCTCTTGGATGCTTACTATTATCTGCGTACAGTACAGGAAGATGTGATTATGGTCAACGGACTTTGTACAGACGAAGCCTATGACTACAAGAAGAACAACCAGTCTGACTATATCAGCCTGAACGAGGGAACATGGGATGCTACCTCTGCCACCATCAATGATATCTGGAGTAACTGTTACAGCATGATTAACAGATGCAATAATGCTTTAGACAAGATTGATAAAGTCAGCGAAAGCAATCGCAAACAGTTTGAGGGTGAAGCATGCTTTTTCAGAGCATACGCTTACTTTACACTTGTAAGACTCTACGGTCCTGTGCCATTGACACAGCATGTCATCTCCAACTATAATGAATTGTACAGCTACAATCGCAGTCCGAAGGAAGATATTTATGCCCTCATAAAAGAGGATCTTGCCAAAGCCACAGCCAATTTGCCACAGAGCTACAAAGAAGCCAGCAAGGCAGGTCGAGCTACCAGCATTGCAGCCAAGGTGAAGCTCGCTGATGTATATATGACATTGAAAGACTTCAATAGTGCAAAGACCCAACTCAAGGAAGTCATTGACTATGCCAATCAGAATCCAGACAGCCTTGGATTGCTTGATGACTATGCCAGCATATATGACTCAGAAAATCCAGTAAACAAGGAAATTATTCTGGCAGCACAGTTCAACAACGGTTCCACCCAGATTACCAACTATCTGATGCGCCGCTGCATCCCTGCTGTCACACCAAACAATCAACCTGCCTACGTTTACCCTGACGGAACAAAATCTACAATTCTTTGTTCTCAGGGAGTAAGTTGTCTGTTGATGACATGGGAGTTATATAATGCCTTGAGAAAGAATCCACAGGATAAGCGCTACACCCAGATGGTTTACGACAAGCTTTACGACACATCACAGACTAAGTCTAAACAGACCGACGAAGTGAATGTGACAGAAAATGGAGAGGCTTATACTCCAGCTACTCTCAAATACTTCGACACTCACAATCAGGGCTTAAAAGCTTGTACCAGTGGCTGTGACGATATCATCTACCGTTATGCCGATGTATTACTCATGTATGCAGAGTGTCTGAACGAAACATCTTCTACCGATGAAGCTAAGACCTACCTCAACCAAGTTCGTAACCGAGCAGGAATCAATGGCACAACCGCATCAACTCAAGAAGAAATGCGACTCGCCATTGAAAACGAACGATATGTGGAGCTCTGCTTTGAAGGTCATCGCTGGTTCGACCTGGTTCGCACAGGACGTATAAATAAGGTAATGGAAGCTCATTTCAATCATCGTACACAAGGATTGTCTGCAACACAACAAGCCAATAACAACGGTATGGCTGTGAAAGATTGCGATGCAACAACAGGTACACCACTGGAGTGGCGCTGGAGTAAAATTACAGACGATATTCTCTTCCCGATTCCTTTTGATCAGCATCAGCTGACACAGAATTGGGAACAGAACAAAGGCTATTAATATCAAACCATTATGAAGAATAAAGCATTTATCGGAGTCATTGCAGCCTCGCTCGTGCCGGGGCAGGCAGCAATGGCACAAAACAAGGCTGTAAAGGCTACAGCCGACAGACCCAATATCATTTTCATCCTTGCCGATGATCTGGGATATGGCGATCTCTCCTGCTACGGCAGCAAGACTATCAAGACTCCAAACATTGATAAACTGGCTGCTACGGGTACTCGATTCAACCAGAGCTATGCCGGGTCAGGAATCAGTTCACCATCACGTTGTGCACTGATGACGGGTAAGAATACCGGCAATAGCCGTATACGTGATAATATGTGCACAGCAGGAGGCATGACTGGTCTGAAAATAACCCCTGAAGGAGACACGACCATCGTTCGCAGGACAAGTCTGCAGCCGCAGGATACGACCATCGCTACGGTATTGCACGCTGCCGGCTACAAAACCTGTCTTGTCAACAAATGGCATCTGGATGGCTATGATCCTAAATCATCACCAATCTATCGTGGTTTTGACGAGTTCCACGGATGGCTGATCAGTACGGTAGAATCCAATTCACCTTACTATTATCCATACAACCGTTTCGACCATGACAAGCTCATCCACATCAAGGCAAATGAGCACGATAAGCACATCAAACACAATACGGATATTTCGACCGATGATGCCATCAATTTCATCAAGCGAAACAAGAAGAATCCTTTCTTCCTCTATCTGGCTTTTGATGCGCCTCATGAACCCTATATCATCGACAACACCACATGGTATGATGATGAATCGTGGAGCATGAACGACAAGCGCTACGCTTCACTCGTAACCCACATGGATGCTGCAATAGGCAGACTGCTCACCTATCTGGAAAAGAACAACTTGCGCGAGAATACGCTTGTGATCTTTGCCTCAGATAACGGTGCAGCCGTTCAAGCACCATTGAAACTCTTCAACTGCAACGCAGGATTCCGCGGTCGCAAGGCACAACTCTACGAAGGAGGAATCCGAGTACCGTTCATCGTGAACCAGCCAGGAAAGGTGCCGGTACAGTCGCTGAACAACATCATCTATTTCCCAGATGTAATGCCTACGCTGGCAGCTCTTACGGGAGGAACCCAATATCTGCCTCAGAACATCAACGGCATGAATATCCTGCCATTGTTCTATGGTAAGCAGATTGATACAGACGACCGAGTTCTCTATTGGGAATTCCCAGGCAAACAGCGTGCTGCGCGCCACGGTGACTGGAAGGCTGTTACCATCAAGCCAAACAAGCCTCTGGAACTCTACAATCTGCGTGAAGACCCGGAAGAAAAGCATGATCTCGCCAAGAAATATCCGGAAATGGTAATCGGTTTTGACAAGGTGATGAAGGAAATGCGAACTCCATCAGAAAACTGGCCAATACCGGAAGATGCAGAAAGTGGGAAAAAGTAATTGGCATTGTAAAACCGGGGGTGTGTCATGGATTTATGACACACCCTCAGTTTTTTATCCGTTTTTTCAAGATTTTACGGTCTTTAAGCGACGTGTTTTGCGACAACGTGTTGGCTGTAGAATATGCATCGAGCAGCCAGCGTGACAATTATCAATCAGCAAGACTTTCTGAATTGGAGATGTTGTAGCGATAGCAGCCATTCTGTCGGCAATCGATATTCACCCAAATGTTTTTCTGTGTCGTCATACGTCACTCACGTTATTTTTTACTTATCCAAAAAGCTGACAACCTCTGGAATCTCTTTGTTCAAGAAGTCGTACCAAAGCTGAGGGCTATACCCCATTGATGTATGATGAATCATATAGAATGGAAGCTGATAGCCATCAGCAAATTGCAATTCACCTCGTATAGGAGAACTGTTACTGATTCTTTCGTCCAATGTTTGGATAGAATATTTCACGTCCGTTTCATCGAGAACATTTATACCCTTTGCGTTTCTTAATCCAACGAATATGCAAACATCTGGCTTGATAATCTGCACGACATCAGCTAAGCACTTCCATGCCGTCTCGTAATCAGCTAAGGAGGGCACCTCATGTGTGCCTTTCATAGGCTCCTGTATGAAGTTATAAGAAGCTATTTTGTTCCAAAAACCCTCGACATCCATGTCGCTTTCATCCAAGAATGTTTTCTGAAGGTTTGTATGGAATTTCCAGCTACCTTTTTCTATTGCACAATTAACTATTGCACAATTAATGATTCCTCTTGTATATTCCTTGTCTGTAACACATCTATCATATTCCTCTGGGCAGAATTTGCCTTCATCATTCACCGTATAGTGCGAGTCTCCCATGATAAGCACACGTTTTGGTGCCGAAGCATAGTTGCAACCTATCCAAGGATAGTGTACAAGATTCTCAACTTTATCAAACTGCGAATCAAATTGTTTGTCTGATGTTGTCATAATAACCTAAATTCCGCAACACTATAATTCAATATTATTTATAAGAACCTGAGCAACAAAAAGTTGATTAGGTTTTTGCCATGTCAGAAATCTCACTTGTCTTAGTGTTGCATTTAAAAACAAATAAAACTCTGAATGACACGGCAAAAATACAAATAAAATCTATGAAACACACTCCTTTTGGGGATTTTTTTCAATTATGGAGCAATTTGATGCTTTTTTAGCTTAAACCATAGATTCCACCTTGGGATCGAGATGCACATTGTTTGGTTATCAATATAGTGAGATTCTACGCTCTCTGATGTGCGTATATCTTTGTGGTGGCTCATGTCTTGAGGATATTTCAACACACCTTATAAAAATTTTATAAAAATATCATAGCCTTCAAAGATATTTTTAAGCTGTGCCATTTTTTGGCACACCCTTGCACTACCTTTGCAATAAATTTTAAATGTTAAGTGTATGAAACTGAAAGAACTTTTACTTAGTACGGATTTTGACGCATTGATTCCTGCCTTAAAAAAGGAAGGATATTTGGGCATCAGACAATATCGTGAGGCATACGACATCCTTTGCCATCTTATTCCTGCGGATGAATCCGAGATTAAGGACCCCAAAATACGTGTAGAGTGGGTTAAACCTGTTGAAGGCTATGAGGATGAAGAGCCATATATTAATGTATACAATTGTGAAGGTGATCTTTGGGAATGTAATGTTGCCAAGGAAGTGGTTGTTGCTAATGACTGCAACATCAGCAAGGAGGAAGTGCTAGCCAAGATTCTTTGGAGTTGTACATTCTACGGCTATACACCGCAGACACTCAAAGATACCTTTGAGGACAGAATCGAGCACAAGATGCACACCAGTTATGGTACTATGGCTAGAAAGTTAGAACAAAAGTACTATCTCTATTATTTGCCTGGCCATAAGAAAAGAGAGGTTCTCGAAACCATGAAGCTCTTTTCTCATGATAGTATATCAATGAGCATGGAGGACTGGAACTATTGCAAGAAGAGAATCGCCAAAGCATCCAATATCAGAAAGAAGCGTGACTATCGTATGCAGAAGAGAATTGACTATCTAGACTATAGAGAAAAATATGAAGGTCTCCGAGATAAGTTCATGGGTGGAAAGGACATCACTTTTCATGACATGGATTTCATCTATGATGGTTTCTCTATATTGCTAACCAACATGGAGACTCATACTTATGGAGAAAGCAGCAGAGTGGATTATCTGAAGAAACTGATAAAGTACATCGAGATGGATTCAGATAATGAGTTTTTCAATCTGCAGAAGCTAGTCGTATTATGTAAAGTGTCCTCACTTCATCCTCTTTCTTTGAAGGAGGAAGAAAATATCAAGAGTGAGTTCCAAATGTTGGCAGGAAAAGGAAAATTAGTCTTTGGTACGAGAGAGGTAAGTTCCGATGTAGTTGATTTGCATTTTACGATACTTATTCAGAAATACGAAAAACGAGAGTGTAAACTAAACTGTGTCAAGCTACAATAAAAGTAGTTTAACACAGTTTTTATATTATGGACAACTTAGAAATTGATTACAAGAAAGCTGCTCAGCAGTTGCGTA
>NZ_JBQKLN010000069.1:0-11253 GCF_052116205.1 Prevotella sp. Sow4_E9_plate
TTTACGGCAAAAATTAATGAGAGACCAAGAAAGAAATTGAATTTCTCAACACCAAAGGAGTGCTTTTACAAAAACATTTCGTAATTTTGCACTTGCTTGTTGAATTCGCGACCATTGCTTATATGATGCGTTTTAAAAAAAATGATGAGGGTGAAGAGAGGTGAAGAGTGGTGAAGAGTCAGCTCAACTCTTCACCGTCATAAGTGTCCCACACACAAAAGCTTACATTATGAATGTGAAGAGTGAAGAGTGTTTTTGCAAGTAGCTTCCTATGCATCGGGTGTTTGAACAATCTGTGAACTCTTCCGTCTTTTCTTTACCTTATTAATATAAATTATGCTTCAAGAAAAATGTAATTTAGCCAACTGAGGAAACAAAAAGTAGCCAACTGAGGAAACAAAAAGTAGCCAACTGAGGAAATAAAATCCGGCCAACTGAGGAAATATCGAAAAAAGTGGTATCTTTGCACACGTAATCAAATATTTGAAAAGATGGTGTTTATGTTGTTCCTATCGGGTGTTTGAAAGATTAAGACAAGGCTTATTCTACTTCTTGCCTGGTAACGGTACTAAGTTGCATCAGCGTTGTGTATGAACGAAGAAAAGTTAAAATAATTAAGTTAAATTAGAAACACGGACAACTTGAATTTGTCCGTGTTATTTTCTTTGCTTTTATCTCTATGTTTTCCACTTCGGAACTCATAGACTTAGGAGTCATTATGTGAGAAATGATGTAAAAAGTTTGGCGGTTTGAGCAATTTTCGGTAATTTTGCACCGAGATCATTTTAATTAACTGAACCCACTTAAAACAGACCTTACTTTTTAAAGTGGGCTCAGTAAATGACAAAGGTGACTCTTTAAATTTAAAGGTTATATTATTATGGTTGTTAAGAGATTTTTTATAAGTATATCGGTATTATTCTTTTATGCACTTTTATTGCAAGCTAAGAATGAGGTTATAGATCATGGGCAATTTTTGTGCTCATATTATTATTGTTATTCGAAAGATACGATAAAGAATGATGAGAAAGAAGAAGATTTACTCTTTCTTTCTATAGGGAAGAATGTCTCTAAATGTTACAGCTATTATACGTATCAGTCGGATTCTTTAAAATCTACAGCGGATGGCAAAGCAAAGTTTCGTGCATTGTTTAAAGAAGCGTTAAAGCGAGAAGGGTATATGACTAATTCTTTTCCACATCGCAGAATGACGGCGTGCGTCTATAAGAATTATCCGCAGAATATGATGACGGTAACGGACAATCTGATGTCTCAGTATTATGAATATAGTGATAGCCTGGGTGTACAGAATTGGGTTGTAGAAGGTGATAGCATTAAAAACATATTAGGCTATAACTGCCAGAAGGCAACCTGCAGATTCCGTGGTCGCTCTTGGACGGCATGGTTTGCCTTGGATGTTCCTATGAGTGATGGCCCTTGGAAATTTTGTGGACTTCCTGGTTTGATTATGGAAGTGTATGACAAGGGGAGACAGCAATATTTTTGCATCAAGGGATTGCAGAAGGATGCTGGCACGCCTATCGTTTATGATGTTTTCAATAGAAAACGGATAAAGACAGACCGGAAAGCTTTTCTGAAGTCTGAATATAATTATTTTCATAATTCAAATAGCATAAATGAGGCTACGTCAGGTATATCCTTAGGTCTGTCAGACGAAAAACGTAACTATGACTTGATAGAAAGAGAATAGAATCAAAGAGTATCTTTATTTTAAACAAGGAAAAGTTATGGAGAAAATGAAAAGTTTGGTGGCATTAACAATCTTAGCCTATATGGGGATAGAATGTTGTTATGCCCAGAAAAAAATAGATGAAGCTTATCTGAAATGTCAATATGATTATACCTATATACAGGATACTTTGTCTGGAAAAACAGCCAAGGATTGGTTGGTGCTGCAGATAGGTAAAAATATGTCCAAATGCTATAGTTATTATAGTATGCAGGTAGATTCTATTTTTGCTTCTCCTGATAGAGATGTAATACTGCGCCAGCAGATAAATGCTGCGATAGGTAGTAAGACCGAGTGGCCTCATAAAAGGATGAAAGCCTATGTGTACAAAAACTATCCGCAAGGAAAGATGACTGTAACAGATGGTTTACTGATGCAAGATTATATTTATGAAGATACTTTATATGCTCAGAATTGGGTAATACAAGATTCTTCTAAATTAATCTTGGGACATGAATGCCAAAAGGCAGTCTGTCAATATCGTGGTCATTGTTGGACTGCTTGGTTTGCTATGGATATTCCAATAACTGACGGACCTTGGAAATTATGTGGATTGCCGGGACTGATCTTGGAGGCTACTACGGAAGATAATAGCCATGCCTTTAAACTTCTTGGCATGGAAAAGGTGTCAAAGGAGCCGATTGTCTTTAGCAAGACTTACGTTGGAAACAACAAATTTGAGAAGACTACATTTGAAAAATTCTTAAAGGAACAATATATATTTCTTTTTGGAGATTTCCAGTCACAAACGCAACTACAGGGCATTGATATTCCCCAGATAGAAAAAGTTGGGTCTAAAAAGTGGAAATATAAGCCATTAGAATGTTTGTAAAATATAAATAGATATATAGTATTGAGAAATTATGAAGAGAAAGTGTTTCATATTTCTATTTTTAACTTTTTATCTTATTGGGTTTGCCCAAAATAAGAAGATAGATACGGCTAATATGCTGTGTAGCTATGTATATGAATATCTTACGGATACGCTGTCTGGAGAACAACTTCGTAAGGAAGATTTGCTCTATCTGCAAATCGGAGCGGAGTGTTCTAAATGCTATAGCTATTATACTTATCAGTTAGATTCTCTGATGGCTTCTCCTAATGGCGATAAACTATGGGATAGCTTCTTGACGGAAGCGATAGGGAAAGGACTGAAAGGGAAGCAATTGCGCAATGCCATACCCCATCGCAGAATGACTGCTACCATTTATAAGAATTATCCGCAAGGGGAAATGACCATTACAGATTTCCTGTTGGGGCAATATTATCTTTATGGAGATTCCCTGAATGCGCAGGAATGGAATATGGAAAATGACAGCACGAAGATGGTGCTCGGTCATGAATGCCAAAAGGCTACCTGCTGCTTCCGGGGAAGACAATGGACAGCCTGGTTTGCCTTGGATGTTCCTGTAAGTGACGGTCCCTGGAAATTCTGCGGACTCCCTGGCTTGATTATGGAAGTGTATGATAGGGGAAAGCAATACTATTTCTGTATCAATGGAATGCAGCAGGTTAGTGCAAAAACTATTACTTTTGGGGTACAGGACAAGGAATTCAAGCGCTTTCAGAAAACGACAAGAAAGGATTTCCTGCAATCAAAATATAAGTATCTGAAAAATCGGAATAGTATCAACGAGGCTTCAACGGGAATATCTCTGGGTGGCTCGGATGAGGCTCTGAAATATGATCTGATAGAAAAAGAATAAGTATCAACGTAAAGAGAGAACGGAATGGGTTCTCTAGAAGATAATTTATGAAGCAACTGTTTTTATATCTGTGGTTTATCTGTATGAGCACTTTGACCTATGCCCAGCAAGTCACCTTGTCGGGTAAGGTGGAAGATGCCTATACGGGCAACGGACTGCAGGGAGTGATGGTTACCATCCGACCTGCTGCCGGCAATAGAATCCTGAAGTTTACCAAGACGCAGGCAGATGGAAGTTTCCTGCTGTCGCTCAATGCTATTCCGGATGGTCGTAACGTGCTGCATTTCTCGATGATGGGATATGCTGTGAAAACCATTCCTTTGTCGAAGGATACTACTGTATATCATGTACTCCTGACGGAGCAGGCTACAAAGCTGAAGGATGTTGTGGTGAAGGCTCCAAGCATCCGGCAGCGAGGCGATACCATCTCCTACAATGTGGCAAGCTTTGCCGATGCCAACGACAAGAGTCTGGCTGATGTCTTGAAGAAGATGCCGGGAATGGAGGTGTCGGATAAGGGAGAAATCAAATATAACGGCAAGGCTATCAACAAGTTTTATATCGAAGGACATGATATGCTCGGCGGCCGCTATTCCATCGCCACCAACAATATCCATCAGAAGGATGTCGGTTCGGTAGAGGTGATGACCAATCATCAACCTATCAAGGCTTTGGAAGATATGTCGTTCTCGCAAGACCCTGCCATCAACATCAAACTGAAGGAATCTGCCAAGAGCCGTCTGGTAGGAACGTTGAAGGCAGGTGGCGGTATGGAGCAGAAGAAAGGGGAGAAGTTTGGTAAGCTGAATGTCTGGGAAGGCGAGATGTCGTTGATGCGCTTTGCCAAGAAAGCCCAGTCGCTCAATACCTTCAAGAGTAATAATATAGGTACGGATGTAACCGGTGAAGGCAATCTCCTCTTTTCGGATGATGGTACTGGAGTGATGGGAAATTCTTATAATCTGAAAGATTACGTGAATGTTACGCCCGACCAGCTGACGGATATTTCAGACAGCCGTGTGCGTAAGAACCAGACCCATGTTTTCACAACCAATAATCTCTGGGTATTAGGCAAAAATACAGATTTGTCTTCGCAGATAGTCTATACCCACGACCGTCTTCTTTCATCCTCATTCAGTAATACCCAGTATTTCCTGAATGATTCAACCATTTATGATGTAGAGGATGAACAGGCAAAGCAGAAGCAGAACAGATTGGTTGCCGACTTTACGCTGACTTCGAATGGCGAAAAGTCGTATGTTGCCAATCAGCTTTCCACCGACCTGGCTTGGAATGATGTCATGATGGATATTGCCGGCTCTTATCCTAATCATCAGCAGGTCAAGATGCCGAAGTATAAAGTATCAGACAAGCTGGAGCTGTTGCATCGGAGTGGTAAGCGAACTTATACCTTTAACACGTATAATGCTTATATGGTGAATCCGCACTCTCTGACTGTTGATAATTCGCAGCAAACGGCTTATCAAAGTGTTCGTTCGGCAGCATTCTTCAGTCATACCAATACTTCGCTCGGCTTTTTCCTCAAGCCTTTTACCGTAATGATGAAGGTAGGCTTGCAGGTATTGAGCAGAACGATGAAGAGTCATCTGGAGGGAGTACCCGATTCCCTGGGTAATATGCGCAATCAGTTGGGCATGACCTTCTTCCGTGCCTATACATCGCCGGAGGCAGAGTATAACCAGGGTGGCTGGCATATCCGTTTCCAGATGCCTATCACCTTTACACCTTATTATTATAATGATAAGTTGATGGGAGCGAAAGAGAATGCCAGCAAGACACAGGTTGCTCCTCAACTCAGCGTGAGCTATTTCCTCACCGCCCGTTTGCAGGCTACGCTTTCCGGTGGAATCGCTCAGCGGGAAGTGGATGAACAGAATTTCTATCAGGGTCTGCTGATGCGTGATTACCGTAATCTTTATACGGGTTTTGTGGATTATACCGCCGACAAGAGCAAGCATGTTTCCTTCAACATCAACTATAAGCGTCCTCTTGCTACCGTCTTTGCCAATGCCTACATCCGCAAGAGCTGGTCTGACAGTCATCTTACGGTGGCTCGTGATTTTGTGGGTGATTATATCATCAACTCCTATTTCTCCAACAGCAGCAGTTCTGAAAACCTGATGGCTGGTGGAAAGGTAAGTAAGGGATTGGGATTCATGCATGGACTCGTTAGCGTAGGTTTTGATTATCTGAGGTTTGATGGCTTCCTGCGTCAGAACGATTCTCCTTCAGCCTATTCATCTGATAACTATATGTTGTCGGCAAAATGGAGTGGTCGTCCTGTGGATTGGTTCAATTTCACCTATGAGCTGAACTGGGATAAGGATAAGATGGTATTGAAGAATTTGGGTTTCGATTCTTCCTCTACCAATCTTGCCCAGAATCTCACTTTCAACTTCCAGCCATTGAAGTCATGGTTCATCAAGTTGCATGGAGAGCATTATCGCAATCAGATAGCAGATCATCAGCACAAAAATCTTACTCTTGCCGATGCATCCACCAGTTATGGCTTCAGGAATGGTATGGAGTTGAGTTTGACTGCGCTTAATCTTTTCAATCAGCGCACCTACGGCTATACTGTTTATTCTGGGTTGACCCGTACGAGCAAGGAGTATCAGTTACGAGGTAGGACAATACTGATGTCTATGTTCTTTCATTTTTGATGATGGAGGCAACAGTTCTGCCGTTTCTGAAAAGAATTTCCGGTAGATTTGGTTAAATATCAAAAATTATAAATGTAATTGTAATAAGAGTTTTTATAATTTTTGTACCTTTGCACCCAAACGAAGAAAAAAGAATCAATGAGCAAAGGAAAATTAGCTAAGTTTGCGGATATGGAGCGTTTCGAGAACGTGTTCCAGTATCCATATAGTGTTGTAGATGACGTGCCTTTCGATATGAAGGGCAAGTGGCGTGAGATGTATTTCCACAATGATAATCCTATCGTGCTGGAGTTGGGATGCGGCAAGGGTGAATATACCGTGGAACTTGCCAAGCTCTATCCTGAGATGAACTTCATCGGTGTGGATATTAAGGGTGCACGTATGTGGACCGGTGCCAAGAAAGCGATAGAGGAAGGACAGAAGAACGTGGCTTTCCTCCGTACCAACATCGAGATTATCGACCGCTTCTTTGCCGAGGATGAGGTGCAGGAAATCTGGCTCACCTTCTCTGACCCGCAGATGAAGAATCCTCGCAAGCGTCTTACATCTACATACTTCATGAACCGTTATCGCCACTTCCTCGTGGATGGCGGCATCATCCATCTGAAGACGGACTCCAACTTCCTCTTCACCTATACTACTTATATGGTGGATGGCAACCATCTGCCTGTACTATTCCGCACAGAGGACCTCTATCATCAGGAGGGTATCGATGAGGAAACCCGTAAGATTCTCTCTATTCAGACCTATTATGAGAGTATGTGGATAGAGCGTGGCTTGAACATCAAGTATCAGAAGTTCGCCTTGCCACGTGAGGGCGAGCTGGTGGAACCTGATATTGAGATTCCGCTGGATGATTATCGCAGTTATCGCCGTGATAAGCGAAGCTCAAAGGATACAGCGAAGTAAGTTATCGCATTATATATCTAAAAACGCCCAACTGCTGATATGTGGTCGCACATCAGCAGTTGGGCGCTTTTCTTGCCGTTATCGGCAAAAAAGAGGGAGGATAATCGCTTTTTCGTTGTTTTCTTGCCGTTATCGGCAAAAAAGTATTATATTTGCAGTCGAAATACAAACGTAAACTTGCCGATAAAATATGGATTATATATCAGTGAAAGAGTTTGCGCAGAAGTATGGGGTATCAGAACGAACTGCGCGTAATTATTGTGCTTCCGGGAAAATTGAGGGAGTAGTGTTGGTGGGAAAGACATGGAATATTCCTGCCGATGCAACTTTGCCTATGCGTAAATCCAAGAAGCAACAGGTTTCTCCACTTCTTTCTATCCTTCGGGAACAGAAGAATATGAAGCTGAAAGGAGGCATTTATCATCGTACTCAAATAGACTTAACCTATAATTCCAATCATATAGAAGGAAGCAGGTTGTCGCATGAGCAGACCCGTTTTATTTTTGAAACCAATACGATAGGTATTACAGACCAAAGTGTAAGGGTGGATGATATCATTGAGACAACCAATCACTTCAGGTGTATCGATTTGATTATCGAGCAGGCTGATGAGAAGTTGACCGAAAACTTCATCAAGAAACTTCATCTTATCCTCAAGTCAGGAACTTCTGATAGCACCAAAGATTGGTTTATGGTGGGAGATTACAAACGCTTTCCAAATGAAGTGGGGGGAATAGAAACTTGTGAACCGGAAATGGTACACAAGGAGATGGTAAGATTGCTGAAGGAGTATAATGCCAAGAAAGAAATAACGCTGGAAGATATTATCGATTTCCATCAGCGCTTTGAGTCTATTCATCCTTTCCAAGACGGTAATGGAAGGGTGGGGCGACTGATTATGTTTAAGGAGTGCCTAAGCAATGGTATCGTTCCGTTCATCATCACAGATGAGTTGAAAATGTTTTATTATAGAGGATTGCACGAATGGAATCATATTAAAGGTTATCTGATGGATACTTGTCTTACAGCACAGGACTTCTATAAGCGTCTGCTTGATTACTTCCAGATTAAATATCAGGACTAGTCTTAGGTTAGGGATATGTATAGTATGTTATTCTCTTACTATATCTTTTGTTAAATCCGGGAATAATCTTGTTGAATTCAAGAAAAAAAGGTGGAAATGCTTGGTGTTTCCACCTTATTTTATTAAATTTGCAGCAAGTTTTTGAAGAAATGCAGTATTCTAAATGACTGCATGAACCTGAAGAAAAAACTAACAGAATAGTAATAACTAACTAAATAAACGACAAAATGATGAACTACAAGAAATTGGCTCTTACCGTTGCGGCTGGAGCGATGGCAACAACAATGATGGCGCAATCAGCACCTCAGTTGAATGCCAACAACATCGATGAAGTAATCAAGGCGATGACCTTGGAAGAGAAAGCCCAAATCTTAGTGGGTGGTGGTAACGATGGATTCGTGGGCAGTGGCGCTATGCTCGGACACCAGAAGAAGTTCGTGCCGGGTGCTGCGGGTACTACAGTAGCCATTCCTCGTCTCGGTATTCCTACAACTGTTCAGTGTGATGGTCCTGCCGGAGTTCATATCGATGCTCATCGCAAAGGTGACAGCCGTAGCTACTTTGCCACCGGTTTTCCTATCGGAACCTGTCTGGCTTCTACCTGGAACACCGACTTGGTACGCAAGGTGGGTGAGGCTATCGGTAACGAAACCCTGGAGTATGGCTGTGATGTTGTGCTCGGACCGGGTATGAACCTGCATCGCAATCCGCTCTGCGGCCGTAACTTTGAGTATTATTCAGAAGACCCAATCGTAACAGGTCTTATCGGAACCGCCTTTGTACAGGGTGTGCAGAGTCAGGGCGTGGGCGTGAGTGCCAAGCACTTTGCCGTAAACTCTCAGGAAACTGACCGTACCAAGGTGGATGAGCGATTGAGCCAGCGTGCTCTCCGTGAGTTGTATCTGAAGGGTTTCGAGATGATGGTTCGCAAGAGCAATCCTTGGACTATCATGTCTGCCTATAATAAGATTAATGGTGTTTATGCCCAGGGCAACAAGGGGCTCTTGACTGATATTCTCCGCAACGATTGGGGATATAAGGGAATCGTGGAGACCGACTGGATTGGTAAGCGTGCCGACCTTCCTCTGGAACAGGAAGTTGAGGCTGGCAACGACCTGATGATGCCAGGTTATCCAGCACAGGTGCAGGATATTGTTGATGCCGTAAAGAATGGCAAGTTGGATATCAAGGATGTAGACCGCAATGTTCGCCGTATGCTCGAATATATCGTGAAGACTCCTCGATTCAAGGGATATAAATATAGTGGTGAGCCAGACTTGAAGGCTCATGCAGCTATCACCCGTCAGAGTTCTACCGAGGGTATGGTACTTCTGAAGAATGATGCCGCTCTTCCTATCCAGGGCTTGAAGACCGTGGCACTCTTCGGTGTCAACTCTTACGACTTCATGTCGGGTGGTCTTGGTAGTGGAGCCGTTAATGTAGGCTATTCTGTAGATATGGTTACCGGTTTGAAGAACATCGGCGTGGCAACTACTCCTCAGCTTACGGAAATCTATCAGAATTATGTGAAGTATGCCAAGGCTAAGTTGAAGGCAGACAAGAATCCGATGATGTGGTTCTTGGATCAGGGTCAGCCAAAGCTCGATGAAATCGAGATTACTGAGCGCTGTGTAGCTGGCGAGGAGCCAAAGGCAGATGCTGCCATCATCACCATCGGCCGTCAGGCAGGTGAGGGAATGGATCGCCAGATCAATGGTGAGTTCAACCTCAGTCAGATAGAGCAGGATATGATTTTCCGTGTATCTGATGCTTTCCATGCCAAGGGCAAGAAGGTGATAGTCATCATCAACTCTGGTTCTGTGATGGAGACAGCCAGTTGGAGAGACCGTGTGGATGCTATTCTCGTTGCATGGCAGCCAGGTATCGAGGGCGGTAACTCTGTAGCTGATATCCTGACCGGTAAGGTGAATCCATCGGGTAAGTTGACCATGACCTGGCCAATCGCTGCTACCGATCATCCATCTACTGCCAACTTTGCCAAGGATTACGATATGTACACCTACAAGAATCTGTTGGATTGGAGCAAGGGCAATATCAAGGGTTACGACTATAGCAACCACGAGGAGGATATCTATGTAGGCTACCGCTACTTCGACACCTTCAAGAAGAATGTGGCTTATCCTTTCGGTTATGGTTTGAGCTATACTACCTTCGAGTTTGGCAAGCCATCAGTCAAGGCTAAAGGCAACAATATCGAGGTTAGCGTAACTATCAAGAATACCGGTAAGGTTGCCGGCAAGGAAGTTGCTGAGGTTTATGTCACCGCTCCTAAGGGTGCTTATGAGAAGCCTGCCAAGGAACTCAAGACCTTCGGCAAGACCAAGTTGCTGAATCCAGGTGAGAGCCAGACTTTGAAGATGACCCTCGAAAAGCGCGATCTTGCCAGCTTCGATGAGGCCAACAGCCAGTGGAAGGTAGATGCAGGTAACTATCTCTTCAAGGTAGGTAGTGATGTAGAGAACATCAAGGGTACTGCTACATTGAAGGTTACTGAATACACCGAGAAGACAAGCAATGCCTGCGCTCCTAATGTTCAGTTGAACTATCTGAAGCAGAATAAATAATTTTTTCCGCAATTAAGGATTGTGTGTTAATAAGAAAGCCTATCATTTGATTGATTGTCAAGTGATAGGCTTTTTACTAATTAGGAATCTCCGTTCCATTAACGACTAAGTTTACTTTGGCGTTGGATGGTATTTTCGGTTTAACCTTGATAAAGTAACATAAAGGTAACGCCATTTCAACGTGCATGCCGCATTCACAGTAAACAGTAATATTATTGTTGTCCTCTGTATATTCTATTTTCTGAGGTTTGATGCTTGTATAATAACAATATGAAATTATACTATAATTTGAAAAGTCGCCTTCAAGTTCCTTGTTTAGGGTACTTTCCCAGGTGACCAGGTATTGTTGTATGTAATTCTTTAACTCTTCCTTGCTGTTAATAACAGTTTGTGGTAGATTTAAATCATTGTGGGTCGTTTCGTAGTAAGTATCCGCTCAACTCCGTATTGCAAATCTCAAAATAATGTTGTACCTTTGCACGGCGGCATCATTTTTCTAATTTTGAGACAAGAATACGCAATTTAGCCCTCCATC
>NZ_JBQKLN010000070.1:0-10096 GCF_052116205.1 Prevotella sp. Sow4_E9_plate
AACGACTGCGTGGAGAGATAGAAGCGAACAATGATTCTGGTCTCCACATCAGCAGTAGATACATACTTCCTGAGGAACAGCCAATGATGGCTGCGGAACCAGAGCCAAATCCAGACATTAGAAGTAATATCAAATGATCATATATATATCGTAAGAAAGATATTTTTTTCTGATATGGTAAAGGTTTTTAGTATAACAGAAATAAATTAATTGGATAAAAATGAGAAAGGAATCAAGAGCAATGGATAGTGAGTGGGCTTTGGAAATAATGCACAAGGCTCCGTATATAACGGTCAGTTTTATTGACGAAGAAGGCAAGCCTTATGGTTTACCCCTGTCACTCGCATCTGATGATGATGTGAACTGGTATTTTCATGGTGCCTTGGAAGGCAAGAAGTTGGAGGCAATCAAGGCTCATCCTGAGGTTTGCCTTTCAGCCGTAACCCGTTGTGCACCTACGGTTGGTCCGAAAGACGGCAGTTTCACCCTGCAATTCAAATCTGCTATTGCATTCGGCAAGGCAGAAATCGTGACAGCTGAAGCAGAGAAGATTCATGGTCTCCGGCTAATCTGTGAGCGTTTCCTTCCTCACCACATGGATGCTTTCGACCAGAGCATCGCCCGTTCCTTGTCACGCACGGCTGTAGTTCGCATCACACTTACTGAGCCACCAACCGGCAAGCGCAAGCAGTATGATAAGGAGGGCGTGGAAATGAAATATGGCAGAATGGAATAAAGAGGCAATTGCTCCTTCTATGTTGCATTATAAAACAAAGAATTTATGACTTTACTTCAAGAAAGACTGTTCGCCATGCAGGATAAGCAGTATGCTGCTTTCCAAGCCAAACTGACACCGGGAGTGCCTTTGGAAAGTTTCATAGGCATTCGTGTGCCTGTGCTCCGCAAGTTCACAAAAGAATTTACAAAGGAGAAAGAATGCGAGGATTTCCTTCAGCAGCTTCCTCACGAATACTACGATGAGAACATGCTTCACGGACTCCTCATCTCCGAGGTGAAAGACTACGAAGAGTGCATTCGTCTGACAGACAGCTTCCTGCCATTCGTGGACAACTGGGCAGTTTGCGACATCATGTCTCCGAAGGTGTTTGCCAAACACAAGAAGGAGTTACTGACGAAAATCAAGACTTGGAGTAAATCATCACACGTCTATACTTGTCGCTTTGGAATAGAGACACTTATGTCTCATTACCTGGATAAAGACTTCAAGGCAGAATATCTTGAAATTCCTGCATCAGTAAGGAGCGAAGAGTATTACGTAAAGATGATGGTTGCCTGGTTCTTCGCCACCGCCCTTGCCAAGCAATGGGACCGGGCGATTCCCTACATCGAGCAAAATCGTCTTGCTCCCTGGACGCACAACAAGACCATCCAGAAAGCAATCGAGAGCTACAGAATCACTCCCGAGCAGAAGGAATATCTGCGGACGTTGAAGATAAAATAAAAGGAAAAATATGGAAAAGGAGAATAACCATGAAATGGGAAATAGCCTTTTTAATATCCTGTACAAAACTACCACACTTAGCAATATTTTTGGTACTTTTGTACCAAAATTAGGAGAACAATTATGGAAACAAAGAATTCATTCATATCATCAGCAAACGTCAAAGTGCAAGGACGAACAGCTTACTACAAAATGCTGGAAGCCGTTCGCCAAGGTGAACTGATTCAGGTTTGCCGTGGCGTCTATGCTAACATAGACCAATTGTCAGCATGTATGGTTGATATAGAGTCTATTGTTCCAAACGGCATTCTCTGCCTTTGGTCTGCCAGGAATATCCATCAGCTTACGACATCCATGCCGCAGGCTTATCATGTCGCCATCAAAAGGGATAGAAAAGTAAAAGTACCTTCATTCCCAAAGATAGAGCTCCATCACTATACTTCCAACATTCTTGAAATCGGCGTGATGGAGAAAGTCATAGATGGATTTAAGGTAAAGGTATATGATGTAGAACGATGCGTATGCGATGCTGTAAAGTTCCGCAACAAGGTGGGCATTGATGTCTGTTCTGAAATCATCGATAACTATCTTTCCAGACCAGAAAGAAATATCAGTAAACTAATGGATTATGCCCGACAATTGCGTGTTGGCAACATCCTGGGAAATTATCTACAAATGAAACTGTAAGTAAAGAATAATTATGACACAAGACACATCTACATATTACGTTTGGATAGGTGGTTCATGTGATTATGGCCATAAAGAGCGAGCTGGTGGTGCTGCCGTTGTGATTGAGTATAACGGCAATATCATCAGCCGTGATGTAATCAGCGACCTTCACACTACAGAGTTCCGCATGATGTTAACCCTCATGGCTAAGGTAATGCAGGAAATCCCGGAAGGTTCCGACATTCTCTTCCTGACCAACGCTGCCTATATTCAGAACTTTGACAAGACTCCAACATCAAAGTCGGCAAATCCGGACTTGATTGTCCAATGCATCGAGGAAAAGAAAAGGCACAACTCTGTTGGTGTCAAGATTGTGCAATATCACAAAAGCCCATTGCTTATAGAGACCCATGATAGGGCTACAGAAGTAATGGCTAAGACAAGGAAGGAGTTTCATCAGAAAAACAAATAAATGTTTAGGGGCGTTTTCCGGTCATTAAGGTCACGGTCATTAAGGTCATTAAGGATTTCCGGTTATTCAAGATGCCATCAACAACCCTCTAGCATATAAATAAGGTTAAATCAAGTTCGTCCTGCAAACAAAATTCATTCATTAAATCACTTTTCTGAATATTTTTTGTATTTTTGCAGATATATAGTGCCAATATGGGGTTGAACTTGGCTTATCCCATAGATTCAGGCGCATATCTATCAAATGATTAGAGCATGAAGAAACAATAAAGAATACAAAATAAACGGAATACAGAATATGGCATATTCAGACAACGATACATACAGACATATTCACTTCGCCGTTATGGCAATAGAGAGTGGAGCACGGAAATTGGGCATTTCCGGAAAGGAGATGCACGACCGCCTGCTGAAACAGGGACTGATTCATCGTAGGCTGATTAAACGGTATGAAGACCTTCATACACAAAGCCTTGACTGGGTGGCAGACGACATTAGTGAAACTTTATTAAACTGGGAGAAAGAAGTATGATAACACTATATCATGGCTCTTATATACAAGTTGGTAAACCACTTGTAAAATTAGGAAGAAAGAAGGTGGACTTTGGGCAAGGTTTCTACCTTACCAAATTGCGCCAACAGGCTTCCTCATGGGCAAAAACTATTGCTGAAAGAAAAGGACGCAACGCCCTACCGACTTTATCTATATATTCATTTGATTATGACGCAGTAAAGAATAAGGATTATCGCATTAAAATCTTCGACAGTTACAACCTTGAATGGCTGGAATATGTTGTAGATTGCCGCAAAGGAGGTACAAAGCAAACCATGTATGACATCGTGGAAGGTGGTGTTGCCAACGATAATGTCATTGATACAGTAGAAGACTACGAGAACAATGTCATTACAGCCGAGCAAGCCCTAGGACAATTGAAATACAAGGCTGTAAATCATCAACTCTGCATATTGAACCAAGAGATTGTTGACAACTATCTGTCGTTTATCTCGTCAGAACAAATAGAAAAGGAGGATTGACTATGAGGGATTCTGTATTATGGCGCAAACAAAGCCGAATAATAATGATGCTGGCAGAAGCTCTGCATATTGATGCAGAAAGGGCACTCAACTTGTTTTACACTACTAAGGTGTACCAGCAACTGTCTGACCCGAAATATGGTTTACAGCTTATGAGCGATGATTATATTCTTGAAAATCTCATAGAAGAACTGAGGGAAACTCAATAACACCAAAAGTGAGTGGTTTATGTAAAAAGTTACGGAGAATATGAATTATCTCCGTAACTTTTTACATTTTCGGCTGATTTATCGGTCTCGTCTGAAATCGTTGCGTCCGTCTCCATGCCACCATGCGCCCAGGAAGGCGAGGATGGCACGGAGAACGACGTAGATAACGATGATGTCAACAAATTCATTCATAAGCTTGATATTTTACGAGTTATTCAATATATATTCACAACCGGAATGCCCAAACAGTTGGCTTTCTTGAAAGTGTAGTAGGTTCCACCCTTCTCTCTCCCATCATAAAAGGCAATGAGAAGGGACGCATTCTCAACCATGAACTCGTCTCGGTCAAGAAAACATCGGGTGTAATAGTATTCTGAAAGGATGATCACCTCATCTGCAGAAGCCATCAATCCATCATAAACCATCCTGTCGCTGGGCTTGAACCTATCTGCCTGACCTCTGAAAGGAATGGCTGCGGTAAGCGTCATTCCCGGGCAGGAAGGTTTCTGCGACTGCACTATCTGGGCTGCCATCAAGTCAATACCGATGGCGAATCCCGAAATAAAATTACTGATGCCATGCTCGTAAGCTTCGAGGATGGCTTTGGTCAATCGCTCTCTTATGACCTCTTGCTGCGAGAAGTTGTAAAAGCGATGACCTGTAAAGGCTGCCGAAACAGCCTTATCAAACTTTGTCATGTTCTTTCTTTTCATTGTTGTACGTATTTATATGATGTCTTGCCGAGGAAAATGCCGTTTGTTACGTGCGCCCCGACTTGTTCTAATTGTGCGGTGTAGGCACAGAATGAAGTGCCGGTAGTAACCACATCGTCCCAAATGCAGACTATCTTGTTTTTGAAGAAGTTAGCATCCACCTCAATATTATTCTTTTCCTTCAAGCGCTTTGCTCGCTCTTCCTTCTTGACCTTTGTGCCATGAACTGCGGTACGTTCGCCAACAACCTTGACATGGGAAAAGCCGTTGATTGCTCCTGAAAACTTGCAGACAAGTTCGGAGAAATTCTTGTTGCGTGCCTCGTTACGCTCCTGGCTACTTGCAGGAACGCAAGAGAAAACCACGCTGCGAACCTTACGACCAAACTTCTTGACAAGCATCTTTGCCACGCACTTCGCCACATCAGCATGGTTTCGACCATCCTTGAAATCATAGATAACCTGGCGGTCGAAGAAAGCATCCATACCGATGTTCTTGATACGTACCGGATAATAGCGTAAAAAGCTGCTCAACTCCTTATCCTCCTGTCCCTTGATGTAAACCTGTACCATGTTCATTGCTTTAAGTGTTGTTACTGGGCAGGTAGCAGCCATCAGCCACTACCCACCATGAAAAATGTTTTCAATCGTAAAGTCTGCTGAGGAATGACTGCAACTCTCTGTCGAAGATTTCAGAAAGCTGACATGGTTGGAATGGCTTTCTCTGCTCCACTCTGACCTTGCCGAGTCCGAACTTGGTTGCGTCCAACTCCACACTTGCCATTTCATTGGCAGAAATGTAGCTGTACTCAGTCTCAGCCAGACCTACAACGATGCCAAAGAGCACAAAATCATCATTCTCTCGCTGTCCTTCAAGAATGTACCAGCGAGCGTTGCCGATGAAAAACACTGCGATGCAAACTGCATCCTTCTTCTTGTTATCCTGGGAATAGAGCGGATAGTCCTGCATTGCCTTCTCCAATTCTGGAGTAATCAGGCGGTTGTTGAAATCTTTTGCCATAGTCTCTAAATTTATTTTCTCCCTTTCGTTAAGTCCTTTCGGACTTGGGATCGGGAAGCTTTTTCTGCTTTTCAAAGTGCGTACAAGGCAATAAGGCAAGTCTGATGGGAAGAATACTCTTTTCAAGGAAAAGGAAGATTGTTACCGAATCACGACTTGCTATTTGCCAGATACGCGATAACTTTGCAGAAAAAGAATCCCGAAATCCCAAAGACGATACGGAATCAAAGCCTTCTGGTTTCAGTAAGAAGAAAAAGTATAACTGGGAATGACTGTAGGGATAAAAAAGCCGGGTGGGAATAGGCCAAGCAAGTATCAACAGTTAAAAAAGCCAGCGTGTTGTTCCTTCGTAAGTCGATAAAATCGGCCTGCGAAAGAACAACACCCTGGCTAACTGTTCATGCTTACTGGACTATGGTGTGGGCGAAGATTATAAAGAAGGAAAGCCGAAAGATTTATAAGGAAAGACAGAATGCTTATAAAGAGGAAGACCAGGATATTATAATAAGGTGGAAGGGAGGGAAAATGAAGGTTGATGCTGTGAGCCAGTACCCTTCTCGACGAATGGACATGCAGTAGTGTCAAACTGATTAAGTGGGAATCGCTTGCGTCCCACCTACTCAGTTTGTAAGCTACCGGATGTCGTTTCGTGGGCACCTTCCGACTGAGGGACTTTGCACTTACGTCATGCTCTGCTGACATAAATGCAAAGTCTATCAGGTGGAACTCCAGTAGCATCCTTCATGGTGTGGGGCGAAGCATTATCATCTTGTTTATAAAAATGCAAATCTATAAAGGCCTGCTACTCATAATGGTATGAGGGCTTCAAGTTGTATTCATGTGTACACGTACACACCTATCCATGTATATATGTATTCACGTCCACATGAATACATTTTAGAAGGAGAAATGACAGAATGCCTATAAAAACGAAATGCATTATATTATAATAAGGTGGAAGGGAGGGAAAATGAAGGTTGATGCTGTGAGCCAGTGCCCTTCTCGACGAATGGACATGCAGTAGTGTCAAACTGATTAAGTGGGAATCGCTTGCGTCCCACCTACTCAGTTTGTAAGCTACCGTATGTCGTTTCGTGGGCACCTTCCGACTGAGGGACTTTGCACTTACGTCATGCTCTGCTGACATAAATGCAAAGTCTATCAGGTGGAACTCCAGTAGCGTCCTTCATGGTGTGGGGCGAAGCATTATCTGGTAAAATCAGCCGATTATCACTATGAGAACAGCTCTTTTTGCTTAAAATCCGCATGTTTATACCATTTTTTTGCTGCTACGCAAAAAGATTTCGCACTATTTTTGTATCTTTGCAGCCGAATTAGACAAATAAAAAAGTAAAAATATAAAAATCCTATACGGAAATGAATTTAAATATGCACATAACATCACAATCATTCGTTCAGAGCTATCGACGCTTTGAGCGGAATAGTTATGTACATACATCAAGTACATCAGATACAGCCGGTATAGGATTCCCAGATCATTATTCGCATAGTTATTTCTATCGGGCATCGTAGCAGCGTGCCCCACAGAGAACAAAGATAATATTGAAGAGTTGGAGTTTCCTTGCCGGGAGAATCCAACTTTTTCTTTTTAGTCAACTGCTTGCATCTGCTCTGACATGGCGAGAAAAAGCTGGATAAAATCCAACCATTTTTTACGTTTAAAATGAAAGAACTATGCCAGCAAATAAGAATGCCTTAATAAGGTACAAAACTATAGACAACTGTTTGAGAAACAGATACAGAAGATGGACTCTCGAAGATCTCGTGGAGGCATGTAGCGACGCTCTCTACGACATGGAGGGAATCACCAAAGGAGTATGCACCAGAACTGTTCAGATGGACATACAGATTATGAGATCTGATAAACTGGGCTACAATGCTCCTATCGAGGTTTATGATAGAATATACTACAGATACGCTGATCCTAACTATTCTATCACCGAAATGCCTTTATCCATAGAGGACTGCAAGCTGATAAAGAAGGCTATCATTCTTCTTGAAAACAAGAAGGATAAGAACAACGAAGACACCATCCAGGTGCTCAACAAGGTACAGGACAGACTTAAATCTATTCTGAACTTTGTGTAAGGATAAAGGAGGAAAATTATGAACGAACATCAACGAGACATCGTCTTACAAGAAAGCTAAAAGGCTTCTTTTCAAGCTAAACTGCCTGAAGAGAAGCCTTTCTTATGTGGAGCTTCAAGTAGGATTCGAACCTACGACCTGCTCATTACAAGGGAGCTGCACTACCACTGTGCTATTGAAGCATTTGGGAGTTTGATGGGGATCGAACCCACGACCACCAGAGCCACAACCTGGCACTCTACCAACTGAGCTACAAACTCCATATAAACTCCAGATGGATTCGAACCACCACCTCCAGATCTGAAATCTGGTATGCTACCAATTACACCATGGAGTTGTTTTTTAACTTGTCGCCCCAGAAGGAATCGAACCTTCGCTAACAGGACCAAAACCTGTTGTGCTACCATTATACCATAGGGCAAGTTGAGTTCGGGAGGTAGGACTCGAACCTACGAAGTCATCAGACAGCGGATTTTTTCGCAAGCTCAAGGAACTCCAGTCTGCCCTCGTTGCCACTGGAGCACTCCCGAATTTTTAAGTGGAGCCTCGTGGAGTCGAACCACGTTCTCGGGATTTTCAGTCCCGCGCATACACCAAGTCTGCCAAAGCTCCTTATTGATGTTGCCCCAGATGGAATCGAACCACCACTTACAGATCCAGAATCTGCCGCACTACCGTTATGCAATAGGGCAAGTTTGCGGAGGCTAAAGGATTCGAACCTTTGAGACGTTGCCGCCTGCCGGTTTTCAAGACCGGTGCAATAGACCAACTCTGCCAAACCTCCAATGTTGTGACTCGTGAGAGACTCGAACTCCCGACACCGACGTTCGTAGCGTCGTGCTCTGATCCAACTGAGCTAACGAGCCAAAGTGCGGAAGCAGAAGGATTCGAACCTTCGGAACCTTTCGGTCCGGCACGTTAGCAGTGTGCTGGTTTAAGCCGCTCACCCATACTTCCTTGTTTTGACGATGCAAAGGTATAAAGGGAGAGTGAAGTCTTTTTTCGTAGCAAGGAAAAAGTTTCAAAAAAGTTGTTTTTTGAGCGATTTTTCCAGAAAAAAGGGTTTAAAGAGTCTCTTTTTCGGCATTTTACGGTTTTTGAATGTGTATTCATGTACACACCTATACATATATACATGTATTCACGTCCACATGACCAACAACAATGAAAGTTAGATTTTCCTAATTGCGTCCACAGTGCGGACGTAATCCAAAAAGTTGCTATTTTTGCATCGAAGTATTCATATACGAATATCTGCGTACAAAAACAGCAACTTTCTTTTGCTGGATTTTCAACGATTAAATTACCTCTGTCGCACCACAAAAACCGTTTTAACCCCGATATTTGTAATTTTATTGTAGATTACGGGGTTAAATCCTGTTTTTATATATGTTTAAGGCTTTTACTATCAATAAACCAATGAATAGTTCACATTGAAATAGGAGTCTGAAATCTTCATGGTTGTAATCACCATGGATTTTTCCTGGTTGGTGAAGCAGTACTGCAGGCTGGCTTCATCGGCTGAAACAAGCGTGTAGTGCTTCTTCAGATAGTCAATGACAAGCCCACGGTTCACACTTTGCTCCGTATCAATGACAGAATAGAGCGAACCGTCAAGACGGGAGAAGCTGTAAAGAACGCCTTCACTACCCTGCCCTGTCATATAGGTCAACGAGATGTTGTCGCCGGAAGTCTCAGCCACCTGGCGGTAACGCTTCATGGATTGAGCCATATAGCTCTTGACCTCATCCACATTCGCACCCATGATGTGGAATGGCTCTGTCCAAACGTCCAGTTTTGTTTCCGGACTCTCGACCTCCCCCATCGGGTCATCATTGCCGCAAGAGGTGAATACTACTGGTGAAGCCATCATCATCAGAAGGATGGCGATTGAAAGATACTTTTTCATTTTCATGACTTTTCGTTTTTGATGTTATTTAATTTCATTGTATTCATATCCACATGGGGATTTGTATCAACGTACACGTGTATCAATGTATTCATGTGTACATGGCTACACGTCCACACTTTCTACATGACTTCCCGGATGGTTTTAGTCCTGATTTTCTTGACCTTACCATACTTCGACTCATAAGCTTCAACGCCTTGTTTCATGACGTATTCCATGAAGGAACGGATGGTGAAACCTTCTTTTCGGGCGATGGTCTGAACCTTGTCAACGAGTTCCTTTGAGCAGATAAAGGAGAAATGTCGCCATGGTTCATCATTGGGCGAATCGCTCACTGCCTGAGGGTTGGGAGCAGAAATCTGTTGCTCCTGAGGATTCCCAGGAGACCTGTCAAATCTGTCCTGCGGATGAATGGCAGCCTTTCCGAGAATGTTGCCAAGCAGAATGTCCATATTCTTCTTTGCCATAGTCTTTACTGATTACGTGAAATAATTTCTTC
>NZ_JBQKLN010000071.1:0-9639 GCF_052116205.1 Prevotella sp. Sow4_E9_plate
ATCCGCTTTCATGAAGCTTCTTCAGAAGGTCGGGATTGCGACAAATCCAACGCATCAGATGAGCACTTGCCACCATGGGTGACGAATCGGGGAAATAGAGCAGAGCCAGTTTCTGCTTCGTATAGCTTCTTATATCCATATAGCTTTTGATGTTTAAGTATTATACTTACGGGTTGAAAGTATTATCCTTACGGGTTGAAAGTAACATACTTACGGGTCGAAAGTAAGATACTTAGTCCTCGAAAGTTTCCGTAGGATCGACGGCAGCGTCGCTGTTCAGCTCGATAGGTTCCTTCTCTATGACCATATCTTCCTTCTTCACATGGTCGAAGTCGAGCTGGAACATGTAGGTAGGTTTGAGGAAATCGGCGAGTGGATGGCTCTCCGAAGATTTGATGCAAGGGAAGTACGATGGCATCGTGGCTGTCCCATTCATGCTTTTGTTTGGTTCTTTTTCCATTTTTTAAAATTATCAGTTGTTAATATACTAATCCGTTGTTTGCAACGTACTCTACGAAAGAGTGTGGGTGAACACTTGGCGATGAAGTCGGTGAAGGGTGAACCCCGATGCCAACCTTTAGCGTTAATAATGTGTTAAAAACACTATATAACCCATTATAATAGAGACTCTTATATTTCTAGCATGCGCTGTATATACAAAGTTCTTTTTATTAGGGTTCACCCCGGAGCCGAAAAGGTGAATGCTTGGGGCAAGTGTTCACCCCGCTGTTCACCATTCGGTAACTGTCAGCAAAGTTACGACAAAAGGGCGATATAGGAAATCGAAAATTACTACATTGTGGTAAAAATAAATAATTTAAGTATTAATTTTGTTTAAAAAGGAACGATGGAAAAAAGAAATTCCTACTTTCTGCCGCTGAGAAGTTGAAGCTCGCGGCTGAGATTTCGTCGAAGACTGCCGAGCAGCGTTTCGACAAGTTTTCAAACCAGTTAGTGAAGTCTGCCAAGCACATTTATTCAGAGAAGGCGACTTATCATGAGTTGACCGAAGGCATGCGTGCCTGGGTGTTGAAGAAGAGTGACATCAAGAAAGCGTTTCTCCTGACCCGCAGTTTCTTCACCCATTTGAACAAGGGCGAGCATATGTTGCTCTCCGAGTTTGTTCGTTTCACCAATTGGATTTTCCCCCATTATACTAGCGGAGGGCACCTTTTTCAGTGCCCTCAAGAATACGGTAGGGGATTCGGACTGACAAGCATAAAGAACATGCGCTCTTTTTACCTGATGTTCTGCAAATTACAAATTGGTCAAGCAATGCTTGACCAATTCAAACTCACAGACGAACCAATTCGTCAAGCTCCGCTTGACGAATCTACGATACCATTCTATCCTAACCTATCATGGCTTCACTATGAACGCTTACTGCGTGTAAAAGATGCGGATGCAAGGTTGTGGTATTTGAAGGAGGCGGCTCGTGAGCAATGGGATTACCGTACCTTGCAGCGTAATATCTCTTCACAATACTATTATCGTTTGTTGCAAACCCCTGAGCATCTGCGCAAAGAGGTAAGTGACGAGATGCGTTCGCTGACTTCAGATTTCGAAAAAGACAAACTCTCTTATCTCAAGAATCCTGTGATAGCAGAGTTCTTAGGATTACCACAGAACCCTGCCTATAGTGAATCGAAACTGGAAACTGCCATTATCGACCATCTACAGACTTTCATCATGGAGTTGGGCAAAGGCTATGCGTTTGTGGCTCGCCAACAGCATATCAAGACGGACATGGGCGATTTCTATATCGACCTTGTGTTTTACAACATCATCCTAAAGTCCTATCTCATTATTGATTTAAAGACTACGCAGATAACTCATCAGGATGTGGGACAGATGGATATGTACGTCAGAATGTATGACGAGTTGAAGAGAGAGGAAGGCAATAATCCTACTATCGGTTTGGTTCTGTGTTCTGACACAAGCAAAGACCTTGCACGTTATTCCATATTGAAAGACAGCAAGCAGCTCTTTGCCGCTAAGTATCTTACTTATCTTCCTACAGAAGAAGAGTTGAGCCGAGAAATCCGTGAGCAGAAAGAGTTTTTTGAATTACAAAAGGGAAAAGAGACAGAAGATGAAGATTAGAAATAGTATATAATTCGCCAACAACTTGTTGGCGAATTGATACTTAACGATAAAACTTATGTTATGAACGGAAAACAATTAAAGAACAGCATATTATAATGGGCGATACAGGGAAAACTTGTACCGCAAGACCCTAATGATGAACCTGCAAGCGTTTTGCTTGATAAGATTCGATTATTCGAAGAGATAATCCTCAATTTAATGATTTAGTGTCAGAGTTTACTAATACGATAACTTTGTTAAATGGTAAGCCTGATTAGCTTTTTAAAATTAAGAAATATGCCCCTTTTTAAAGTGGGCTCAGTTCTTGACTTATCTTTTTATCAAGAATTAGAGAATTCTTTCTTCTGTTATGATGATTTGGATTTTTTTTAATACGCTACAATCTGCAGAATAGCTTTAAATGAGCTATTTATGAATTTTCTACCTCAATAGAGGTATTGATTTGGCAGTAGTTCTAATTTCATAAATATGCGTACATTTGCTGTCAAACAACTATTCTCTGCTGTAAAGGTACAATAACTACACGAAATAACAATCGCTATATTGGAATATTTTAATAAAATAGCTTAATTTATAATGATTATCGCAAAATTTAATGTATATTTGCAGCAAAATTCGGTGAATTTATGAAACTAAACAAGATAAAAGATGTCTTAGATAGCAAGGGAATTTCACAAACTTGGCTGGCAAAACAGTTAGGTAAGAGCTTTAGCACGGTCAATTGCTATGCTCGGAATAAATACCAACCCGATTTAGAAACGCTTCTTGAAATCTCAAAGATTTTAGAAGTTGACCTCAAGGATTTGATTACGGACGAGAACGAAAGAGTGTAATGAACTCGTAGTTTTTGTCTTGGCAAGTATGTTGTAGAACTTCTGATAATAAAATATTATTTGAATATGGGCATAAGCAAAGATTTAACAGAAGAGGACATCAAGTTCCGCTATATCAACGAAGCCATCACAAGCAAGGGATGGTCAAAGGATAGTATATTCATGGAACAGAAGGTTAAATTTACTGACGGTAAAATTAGCCTTCACGGTAATCTTGTGCATAGAGAGAAACCGAAGTTTGCCGACTATGTACTTTATGCAAATAAGGCAACACCCATTGCTATTGTAGAAGCAAAGGATGCCAATCATTCTGTTTCTCATGGATTGCAACAAGCCATGACCTATGCCCAAATGCTTGATGTAAAGTTTGCATACAGTTCAAATGGTGAAGGTTTTGCCGAACATGACTTCTTGACAGGCAAGGAACGCACTTTTACTATGGACGAATTTCCAACAAAAGGAGAACTTGTCGAAAGATATAAAAATGGGGCTAACGATGGAAACGGACTTAACGAACAAGAGCTGGCTATCATAGAGCAGCCTTTTTGCACTGGTCAGAATATATTTCCGCCACGATATTATCAGCGCAATGCAGTTAACCGCACAGTTGGTGCCATTGCCAAAGGACAAAACCGTGTGCTCCTTGTTATGGCAACTGGCACAGGCAAGACATATACTGCATTTCAGATTGTATGGCGTTTACTTAAAAGTGGTTTAAAGAAGAAAGTGTTGTATCTTGCAGACCGAAACATATTGGTTGACCAATCCATACAGCAGGACTTTAAACCATTGGAGAAAGTAACGCACAAGATAGACTACTCAAAAGATAAAAAACACTTGGAAGAATTAAGTTCTTATCAAGTGTTCTTTGCCCTCTACCAGCAGTTGATTGGCCAGAATGATGCCAAAAATTATCAAGAGTTGTTCCCTAATCCCGACTACTTTGACCTCGTTATTGTTGATGAGTGTCATAGAGGCAGCGCAAAGGATGATAGCAACTGGCGAAACATATTGGAATACTTTTCTTCGGCTACTCATATCGGTATGACTGCCACACCAAAAGAGACCAAGTACCAGTCGAGTATTGGTTACTTTGGCGAGCCAGTATATACTTATAGTCTCAAGAATGGCATAGAAGATGGCTTCCTTGCTCCTTTTAAGGTAATCAACATCACAACGAACATCGGTGATGAGTGGAGACCAACAAAGGGACAAAAGGATATGTACGGAAACGAGATAGAAGACCGCATCTATAACAATAGCGACTATGATTACAACATTGTTATAGAAGACCGAATTAGGGAAGTTGCGCAGGAAATAACCAACTATCTGAAAAGTATAGACCGTATGGCGAAAACCATTGTGTTCTGTGCCGATGAAGTTCACGCTGAACGCATGCGTGTGGCATTGACCAATGCCAATTCCGATATGTGCAAGAAACATCCCGACTATGTGGTTCGCATAACAGGTAGCGATGAGTATGGAAAAGGCAAACTGGATTACTTTATCTCTGTATCTTCAGAATATCCTGTCATTGCAACAACTAGCAAACTGCTTTCTACCGGTGTGGATTGCAAGATGGTAAAGCTGATAGTGCTTGACCAGCAGATTGGTTCCATGACGGAGTTTAAGCAGATTATAGGTCGTGGAACCCGTCTTCGTGAGAATGATGGAAAGACCAATTTCACGGTGATGGATTTTCGCAATGTAACACGCTTGTTTGCAGACCCCGATTGGGATGGCCCGATAGAGATAGACCCAAACTATCCTGCAAAACCAAACGAAACGGACCCACGTACATTTCCAGAGGACACAGACACTCCTCCGTCCTCGACAAATGCGCCAGTTACACACTCAAAGCCGATTGTAGATAGAGAAGGATGCCAGGTAATGGTTGTCAATAAGGTAGTGTCCGTTTACGATGCCGATGGCAAGCTGCTTCGCACGGAGAGTATTACCGACTACACGAAGAAGAATATCCTTGATTCGTTTGCAACCATTGATACATTTACCTCCAAATGGAAAGAATTAAAGAAAAAGTCAGACATTGCTGATATGCTGAAAGAAAGAGGCATAGACCTTGCGGAATTAAAGACTTCGCAGGAAATGAGCAATGTGGATGATTTTGATTTCATCTGCCATATCGCATACGGCAAGAAGACCCTGACGAGGCGGGAACGTGCCGAGCAAGTGAAAAAGCGTGATATATTCACCAAATATGGAGAGCAGGCACGGCTGGTACTTGAGGCTTTGCTGGAGAAGTACATGGAAGAAGGCATTTCTGAACTTGAAAGTCTCACTGTGCTTGAAAACGATCCTTTCCGCCGATTTGGCTCTAAGGCAAATATAGTAAAGTTCTTCGGTGGAAAGAGAGATTATCTGAAGGCCGTAAAAGAGTTGGAGCAGACAATATATAATATAGCATAAAAAGAAACAATATAAAATGAGTTTATCAAATTTCGTAAAACGAATACGCAATATCATGCGCAATGATGCCGGTATCAATGGCGATGCGCAACGCATAGAACAAATGGCATGGATGCTTTTTCTGAAAGTTTATGACGAGAAAGAGAATGACTGGGAGCTAGACGATGATGATTACAAGTCTATCATCCCTGAAGAATGCCGTTGGCGCAACTGGGCACATGATGATGGAAGCGGCAATGCCTTGACAGGTGACGAACTGCTTTCGTTTGTCAACAACACCTTGTTTGTTGAACTCAAAAACATTGAGGTTACACCTGACACCCCAATTCGTCAGGCAATAGTAAAGACAACTTTTGAGGATGCCAACCAATATATGAAGGATGGTGTTCAGCTCCGCCAGGTGCTGAACGTGATTGACGGACTGAACCTTGGTGACTATGAAGAGAGTCATGCTTTCGGTGAGATATACGAAACTATCCTCAAAGAAATGCAGTCAGCAGGCTCGTCTGGTGAGTTCTACACTCCAAGAGCCTTGACCGAGTTTATGGCAGAGATTGTCAACCCGCAGATTGGCGAAAAGATGGCAGACTTCGCCTGTGGTACGGGAGGCTTCATCACCAGCTGGTTGGGTGAATTGGACAAGAAGGTCAAGACTGCAGATGATCGTAAGCAGTTCAATCAGTCTGTATTCGGCATCGAAAAGAAACAGTTCCCATATATGTTATGTGTAACAAACCTGTTGCTGCATGGCATAGATACACCATTGGTATATCACGACAATTCGCTTACAAAGGATGTTCTCAACTACACAGACGAAGACAAGTTTGATGTTGTGTTGATGAATCCACCCTACGGAGGTAATGAAAAGGCCGACGTGAAATCTCACTTTCCTTCAGATATGCGCAGTAGCGAGACTGCCGACCTCTTCATGGTGCTTATCATGTATCGCTTGAAGAAGAATGGCCGTGCTGCAGTCATTGTTCCTGATGGTTTCCTTTTTGGAGCAGATAACACAAAGATTGCCATTAAGACAAAGTTGCTCAGGGATTTCAACTTGCACACCATTATACGTTTGCCTGGCAGTATCTTTGCGCCCTACACTTCCATTGCCACGAATATTTTGTTCTTCGACAATACCAGTGCGGAGGGTGCTCCAGAAGGCTTCTCGACAAAGGAAACATGGTTCTACCGTTTGGATATGCCAGAGGGGTACAAGCATTTCTCCAAGACCAAATCAATGAAGTCGGAGCATTGCGATCCTATCCGTGAATGGTGGAACGACCGCAAGGAGATTATCATTGCCGATGGAGACGAGAAATCACGCTGCTATCCTGTTAAGGAACTGATAGATTCCGACTGCAACTTCGACTTGTGTAAGTTCCCGAAAGAGGATGAGGAGATTTTACCGCCAGCCGAACTGCTTGCCGACTATTTCAAGAAGCGCAAGGCTCTTGATCATGAGATAGACAAGACATTGGCAGAGATACAGCGTATATTGGGGATTGAGGTGAATGTGGACGAATTGTAATAATTATACAAAAAGGTCAACCGATGGTTGCCCTTTTGATTCTGAATTGGCTAACCACTGGTTAGCCAATTCAGAAGATGAGAAAAAGTTTGGATAAATAATTTGTAGATTGGTATGGAGAATAAAGAGTTAGCAAAAATTAATGATGCTGCCTATCAAAAGTTGGTTGACAATATAACTACGCTATGGGGTGAATCTAAAGCTAAAGCCATTACTGCGGTAAACACGGAATTACTTGATGCCAATTGGCAGACAGGTAAATATATAGTGGAATTTGAACTAAAAGGTAAGGACAGAGCTGAGTATGGTAAACAGTTACTTGTGAACCTTTCCAAAGACTTAACAACAAGAAATGGAAAGGGTTTTAACCGTTCTAATCTCGTCTATATGCGTAAGTTCTACCTCGCATTTCCAATTTGTGGGACAGTGTCCCACAAATTGACATGGAGTCATTATTACGAACTATTGAAGTGTGATAATTCTCTCGAAATGAAGTTCTATTTTAATGAGTGTATAAAGGAAGGCTGGAAAGTTAGGGAACTGAAAAGGCAGATGAAAAGTTGTCTGTTTCAGCGACTTGCACTAAGCACAGACAAGGTAGGAGTTCTTGCATTGGCTAATGAGGGACACCAAGTGCAAACTCCGCAAGATATTATTCGCGACCCATTCGTACTTGAATTTGCTGGACTTCCCAAACAGAAACGCTATAAGGAGAGTGATTTGGAAAAGGCTCTGAAAGACCATATGGAGCAGTTCCTTTTGGAAATGGGACGTGGTTTTGCATTTGTGGGCAGACAATACTCCATGCAGATAGGTAGCAGACAGTTCAAGGTGGATTTGGTGTTCTACCATTGTATCTTGAAATGCTATATTCTGATTGATTTGAAGCGAGCAGAGATAAAACATGGTGACATCGGGCAGATGAATCTATATCTGAACTACTTCAAGACTGAAGTTTGTCAACCAGATGATAATCCACCCATTGGCATAGTTTTGGGAGCAAGAAAAGACGAACTGCTGATGGAGTATGCCTTGGAGGGTATAACCAATCAATTGTTTGTAGCACGTTACCAACTCTATTTGCCAAAGCGTGAAGAACTGCAAGCGCAACTTGACAAATTGTTGGACGAAGCAGAGTAACAACAATAAAATAAGGATATTTCGATTTTATAGCATAATTATGAAAAGTAATATTGGAATACAAATCATTTTGTCTATTGTACTGACTATGTGCAGTATCAATATAAATGCACAAACGGTTGGGTATACATATCGACCTTTGGCTGCCGAGGGATGCAACATGAAATATAGCGTTGCGAAGCAAGATACGGCATATTACATTATCGCAACCGTAAAGTCAGACAGACTGAATTTCCTGAAAGAATCAACCATGTTGTTGAAAACATTCGATGGTGAAGTTATTAAACTTTATGGTTCTCAGATTGGTAGCGGCTCTGAAACGGCAGGTATTGTCTCTGGCAATATAGTCCTTCCAGTGACAGAAATCAGTTCTACAGCTCAATTCAAGATAAGTCCACAACAATTTGAGTTGTTGAAAAAAGGCGTGGCTAAGATAAGGTTATCTACCATACCTATTGAGCATGAGCGGACATTTGCCAAAGATAAAATAGGCAAGAAACTTTATCAGTTCTTCTTGAAGCAGAAGAATAAGGACAATGATTTCTAACGATAGAAAATTATAATGAACGGAAAGCAATTAAAGAATAGCATATTACAATGGGCGATCCAGGGAAAACTTGTACCGCAAGACCCTAATGACGAACCAGCAAGCGTTTTGCTTGATAAGATTCGCCAAGAGAAAGAACGCTTGATTAAGGAGAAAAAAATCAAGCGTGACAAGAACGCATCTATTATCTACCGTGGTGAGGACAATTCCTATTATGAGAAGATGTCCCACACTATATTCAAAACAGCATAATTATGGAACATCTGAAAAAGAGATTAAATCAACTTTTAGAAAAGAAAATAGAACTGGATAATTATTTGGCTAAACAATTACCCAAGTCTATTCTACAAGAGGCAATTCAAGGAAAGCTTGTGCCTCAAATAGCTGAAGAAGGTACAGCGCAAGAACTGCTTGAACAGATAAAGGTAGAAAAACAGAAACTCGTAAAGGAGGGCAAACTAAAGAAGTCTTCCCTTAATGGTTCTGTCATTTTCCGTGGTGGCGATAGCAGGTACTATGAGAAGATAGGGAAAAAGTGCGTGGATATAACAGAAGAAATTCCTTTTTCTATTCCAGCTAATTGGACATGGGTAAGAATTCGTGATGTATTCCGATTAAATCCTAAAAATGAAGCTGACGATGATTCTATGGCAGCTTTCATTCCAATGGAAAAGATTAGTGCAGGCTATAAATCTGATTTTGTCTTTGATACTGTCAAATGGGGAAGCATAAAAAAAGGATTTACTCATTTTGCGAATGGTGACGTTGCTTTTGCTAAAATTACGCCATGTTTTCAAAACAGAAAGTCTGCAATTTTCCATGGCTTACCTAATGGAATCGGGGCAGGAACTACAGAATTGAAAGTGTTGAGACCCTATGGAAATACAATAGGTAGATGGTATCTGTTGTATTTCTTAGAGTCTCCATATTTCATTGATGAGGCAACGTTGGGGGTGTAATTTAAACTGTGTCAAGGCTTGTTCTTAACTTTCATTCCCACTCCCTGCTGGGGGCATGCCCCCAGCAGGGAAGCCTTTTCGGCTGCAAAGTTACATAAT
>NZ_JBQKLN010000072.1:0-8932 GCF_052116205.1 Prevotella sp. Sow4_E9_plate
AAACATAGTGCATCTCAATCCCAAGGTGGAATCTATGGTTTGAGCTAAAAGAGCATCAAATTGCTCCATAATAGAAAAAATTCCTCCAAAAGGAGTGAGTTTCTCAGATTTTATTTGTACTTTTGCCATGTCATTCAGAGTTTTATTTGTTTTTTATTTGCAACACTAAGATAAGTGAAATTTCTGACATGGCAAAATCCTGAGCAACTTTTTGTTGCTCAGGTGCTTATAAAAAATATTAAATTATAGTGTTGCGGAATTAAGGATTTTGAAAAAAGTAAAAGTTCGATGATTGGCTGTCTCTTGATTTGAACTAAGGGGTTTCTACTAGGGTGACCATAAAGAGGCAGATGATAACAAAGTTTATGGCAAAAATTAATGAAAGACCAAGAAAGAAATTGAATTTCTCAACACCAAAGGAGTGCTTTTACAAAAACATTTAGTAATTTTGCACTTGCTTGTTGAATTCGCATTCGCGTTAATGCAAAGAGAACCGCAAAAGTAAAAAAAAGAACAAATAGAGGGCTCGTAATGTATAAAATAATATAAATTATCAGGCTTTAAAGAACAATTATGCTTAAAACACCTTTATATTTGCACTTGGATTTAATTCCACAAACATAGTATTAATTTTAATTTGATTTTCGTATGAAAAAGATTTTTTTAAGACCTAGAAATAGGCAAAAAACCAGTTATTACAAGAGAGCTTCACAGGAGTTTTACTTGTGTTCTTTTAATCGTGTTCTTACAGGTAGGTGTCACTCTGGTGATGAGAACGGGAAAACTTGGTTTGAAGATGCAGAATTGGAGGCTGTTGATGAGTCAGGCAATCCTGTATCTGGTGTGATTAGGGTTTCTTCGGAAGAATGGTCAGAATGGACAAAAGAGTCCTCAGGACAAGGTTTTGATGCATTGAATAATCGTGTTCTTGTAGGACGAGAACATAAAGGTGACGAAAATGGCCTAACACGGTATGCGACTGCAATTGTTCGATTTAATGACAATAATTGTATGACTGCTGATAGGGTTTCTTCAGACTCTATTAAGGAATCAAAAGGTATTTGGTGTTGTTCGGATTCAGAAAGGGTTATGACCGGAAGGCATCATACTGGTGATGAAAATGGATCAACTTATTATAATTATTCAAAGCTCTATTCTTTGGAACCATCTACAGAACCAGCACCAAAAGGAACAATAATAGTACCTGATAAAAGGACACAAAGCGAATCTATGAAGGAAAGTAAAAGCTCCTTCTTATGTCCGTCAAATATGGTGTTGACCGGAAGGCTTCATTCTGGGGACGAGAATGGCAATACTATTTATGAATATGCTTCTTTAAAGGCAATTTCTGCTAGCGGAGAAGTTATTACTGATGCAGATATTACTGTTCAGAATGTAACATGGGTAGAGTATAAAAAAGAGTCAACAGGAGAAGGATACGATGCACCTTACGGAAAAGTAATTGTTGGGAGGAAACATTCTGGGGATGAAAATGGTAGCACAGCTTATGCCATTGGAGATGTCTTTTATAATGGACATCCAACGTTTATTAGTGGTTATCATGTCTCTGCACCTAAAAAAGAGTCGGATGGTATTTGGTTTAAGACCAATGATTATTATGTAATTACAGCACGCCATCATTATGGTGATGAGAATGGAACAACTTATTATGGATTGGGAATGATTGTGTGTGATGAACCAACCAAGCCTGATGAGAGAATCGTATTGCATGTGAAAATGCATTCGGAAGATCCATATTTCCCAATGAATCCTGTAGATTATATCCATTTATCAAGATTGCGCCGCCATGTAAAAGGTGGTACAGATTATGGTTATAACAAAATCACGAATACTTTTGTGAAAGGTGATTCGCATTCTTCAGAGTATTATGATATTCCTTTGGGTGTCATAATGAATCAGCATACTCCTTATGGAAAATATGAATTGATGAATCTTCGTCCTCACGATCCAAATAGTTTTGGAAAAGGGGAAGTCTTTTTGCAACCAGATGATCATTTGACAGGTGATTCAGATCCAAACTACAGAGTACCATGCATTGTGCATTATGCAAATGAAAAAACCATATCTTATTGGTTCTTCTTCGGATATGATTATGCTAAGGATGTTACAGGTATTGTAAGTGGAAGTCATCAAGGGGATTGGGAATGTGTTACTGTAAGTTTAGATGGTAATGGTAAAATAACTGGGGCAAGTTTGAGTTGTCATTCTGGTGCGAATTCTCATCCTGCAAATGAATTAGAGATAGTACATGGTAAAAAGGATGAGTTGACGGTATATTGTGCTAAGGGTTCTCATGCATTTTATAATAAGCCGGGGACATATTCTACAGTTAATGTCTTAGGTGTTACCCTTTCTCATGATCATGCTGATAATATGGGATATGATTGGGTGGCAACCAATTGCGTTGTTTCCTTGACCAATCCTTCTCAAGTTTGGAAGTATTTTGCCGGAGCTTGGGGAGAAGTAGGTGAACAGAATATGACAACGGGACCTCTTGGACCGTGGCAAAAGTGTGGGGAATTAGAAATCATGTCAAAATCGCATAATAATCCGACGATCAAGTCGCTTATACAAGAAGACCAAGTATTGTTGGTGATTGATGATGAAAAAGAAAAAGTTGAGGAATCCAAAAAGGAAAGTCTAGGCGGCGAGTGCTCAGTTTCTAATCATAAAAATACACAAATATTATATACGTATTCTCATGATGGTGATGAAAATGGAACAACGACATATTATTTTGCATCTTTAAAAGCTGTTGATATAAACGGAAATGAAGATTGTAATAATATTACTGTTGAGGATTTAGAATGGACTGAGTGGCATAAGCAAAGTGAATCGCAAGATTTCTTTATGACTACAGAGATGCAAGGTAAAAATAGTTATTCTAGAATCATTACGGGTAGAGAGCATAAAGGAGATGAGAATGGTATGACTAGGTATCAAACTGGATTGCTGAAATATAAAGGTAAATTGGTGAAAGTTATTCCATATCCAAATGCTGATATGTGTGTATATTCTAGCCATAAAATAATGGTATATCCAAAGCAAAATCTCGTTATTATAGGAATAAAACATTCTGGTGACGAGAACGGTATTACAACATATTGTCAAGGATATATCGTGGCTGATAAATAAAGTTTATAATAAGAGGAAACCTATTTCAACCCAGATAGGTTTCCTCATAATCTGTTTAAATGTTATGAATGGACTTGTAAAAAACTTATTGTTGTTATTTTGCTTTGTATTTATAGGAGGGACATTCTTCGCTTGTCTTAACGAGGATTGGCGATATCCTGATTTCCATCGGGCAGTTTGTAATGTTCCTAAATTTTATGATGAAAAACAGGGAAGTTATAAGGGAGAAGTCTTTTTAGTAAAAGCAGATTCTTCCTTGGACACAACATTTACTTTTATAGAAGTAAAATATGGTAATTATGCTGATAAAACGATAGAGCTAAAAGGATTTCCAATAAAATGCTTCCTTCAGCAATTAGATGAAGAGTTACCTTATAAAATTCCATCTAGCATGTTGGATAGGCAAATTAATCTCAGATATAAGTATTATCTCGATGGGGTAGTATATGAATGGGATGGAGATAGTATTGGTCCCAATTATAGAGAACATTTACATACGAACATAAAATCGGGATTTAATGTATATAATGATAGCATATATGATGAAGATAAAACTCAAAAACTGAAATATTCTATTGCAGCATATTGTGTATATGATGAGAGTAAATTTAATGATTATGACATCATGACTCTTAAATTGAGATGTTTAGAATTAAATGATAGTATAATTGAGCAACCTTGGTACAGGAAGATTGCTAAAATCGAAATTGGCAGAAGAATCGTCACGGAAGAGTGAATTTTGCTCCTTGGTATAATTTATGCACAATTCTAATCTATAGTCGAGTTATCCGAAAATTCTCAACATCAAAGGAGTGCTTTTACAAAAACATTTAGTAATTTTGCACTTGCTTGTTGAATTCGCGAAGCCTAAAAGCATCGAGATCGTGTTAAAAATGATGTTTGTCGTCTATAAACGATAAAATATATGTATTATCATCGTCTATAAACGATAAAAAGTTGCTGTTTTTATCGTCTATAAACGATAAAATGTGTATCTTTGCACCGGATTCAGTAAAAAGAAAGGGAATTATGACGAAGGATTTGATTAAATTACTGATAATAGAGTATCAGGCTTATGTTACTCAGGTAGAACTGGTTCATCGTGACGTAGAGCTCATGGATGGACTGAATTACGTGTTTGTAGGATTGAGACACGCAGGAAAATCGTATCTGATGTATCAGCTCATAGCACAGCTGCTGGAACAGGGGCATAAGCGGGAGGAAATCCTGTACTTCAACTTCGAGGATGACCGTATTGACTCCTTGGATGTGACCGACCTTGACCTGATAAAAACCTGTTATGAAGAAATGTATGACAGTCGACCTATCTTCTTCCTCGACGAGGTTCAGCTGGTAGATAGATGGGAAAAGTTTGCCCGCAGGTTAGCAGATCAGAAATATCAGGTTTACATCACGGGTAGTAATGCCAAGATGTTGAGCAGCGAGATAGCGACAACACTCGGTGGCAGGTACATGATACATGAGGTGTATCCCTATTCCTTTGCCGAATATCTGAAGGCGAGCGGTATTGATGTAAAGGCAAAGAATGCCCTCTATGCTTACGCTAAGGATATTGTAAGACTCTCTAATATCTATTTCCTGCATGGAGGTTTGCCTGAGACGGTGGGGATGAAGGAGCCGAGGTCGTGGATGAGCAATCTCTTCAGCAAAATCTTCTTCGGTGATTTGGTGGCTCGATATAAGATTCGTAACGACTATGCTCTGCGAGTAATGATTCGCAAGATGGCAGAAAGCGTGAAGCAGCCATTATCTTACAGCAGAATAGCCAGCATCGTGAGCAGTACCGGCAAAAAACTCAGTACGGATGCCACGATAGATTATGTCGGCTACATGGCTGACACCTGGCTCATTTTGCCGTATGAGAATTTGTTCGGAAAGTTGCAGGACAAGGAATCCAACCGCAAGTATTATTTTACGGACAATGGTTTGCTTCATCTTTTTCTTGTAGATGCAGACACTTCGTTGCTGGAAAACATAGTTGCCGTCACGCTCAGGCGGAAATATGGTGACGGCAGCTATTTCTGGAACAGCAGGAATGCCGAGGTAGATTTTGTGATTCCGGAAGAAGAATTGGCCATACAGGTTTCCTACTCTATGGCAGAGCCCGATACTTTCCGGCGGGAGACAGATGGGCTGATCAGGCTTTCTTCTGTCCAGAATGTCAAGCGGATGATTGTTGTGACAAAGGACGAGGAGGATATTGTAGAGAAGGATGGTTGCCGCATAGAGATAATCCCTCTATGGAAATGGCTGCTGGAATTCTGATTCCTTCTTCAGATGCTTATACAGCCACAGGAAGGCGGGAATGAGGAAGAGATCTGCCATGACCCACGCTACTGGGTCGCCGAAGCAGACACCCGTCCATGCCAGGGCAGGCACCAGCCAGAGACTCACACCGCATCTCGCTATCATTTCCATTACGCCACTCAGCATCGAGAGATTGCTGTAACCCAGGCCCTGGATGCTGTAGCGCAGGATGGTGAGCAAGCCCAGACAAGGATAGAAATAGTTGGCTATGCGCATAAACTGAGCAGCATAAGTCACTACTTCAGCCTCGCCCTTATCCACGAAGAGCATCATCATCTCGTCGGCAAACGGATAGATGAGCAGGAAGGTGAAGACGAAATAAACCAGCATCATCCTGATGGAAGCCCTTACGCCCTGCCCGATTCTATCCAGCTTCCTGGCTCCCAGGTTCTGACCGCAATAGGTAGCCATCGCCACTCCGATATTCTCGAATACGCAGGTAAAGAGATATTTGATGCGCATAGAGGCAGTAAATGCAGCCACATAAACCGTTCCCAGAGCGTTGTTCGCACTCTGCAGCATGATGAGGCCGATGGCAGTAATAGAGAACTGCAGACCCATCGGAACGCCGTTGTTCAGCAGAATGCTTATCTTCTTGTTGTCGAATTTTCTTTCTTCTCCCTTCGGAATCAGAATCTGCATTTTCTTCTTGATAAACCAGATACAGAGCAGCACGGAGATTCCCTGTGAAAGCCAAGTGGCAATACCTGCTCCCTCTACACCTAACCCCATACCGAGAATCAGAATGGCATCAAGAATAATGTTGATAACGGAAGCTGTGATGAGGAAATAGAAAGGCTGTTTCGAGTTGCCCAAGGCACGAATCTGACCGGAGAGCAGGTTGTAGCCTATGGTGAAAGGAATTGCCGCAAACTGCAGCATCAGGAAGATGTAGGCATCATCGAACACCTCCTTCGGCGTATTCACCAGATGCAGAATCTTTCCGCAGAAGATGCAGGAAAGAAAGGTGATGACCACGGCAAACACCACGGCGATGCGGATGCTGTTGCTCACGTAAGCCCGCATCTTGGCATAATCCTTGGCGCCGAAAGCCTGGGCGATAGGGATGGCAAAACCGGCACAGGAGCCGTTGCAGAAGCCCATGATGAGAAACATGATGGAGCTGGATGCGCCTACTGCCGCAAGTGCTCCCACGCCAATCCATCTTCCCACGATGGCGGCATCGATGATGAGGTACATCTGCTGAAGGATGTAGCCCAAGATAAGTGGAATTGCAAATTTGATGATGGCTCGCAAGGGCGAACCTACAGTCATGTCGTTTACTGACTTTGAACTTTGAGTTTTGACCATTGAACTTTATGATTAGTTTTTGTTATCCTAGAAATATAAAAAAGGAGGATGCACTCTTTATTTGAGCGCATCTCCAATCTTTTGTTTGATTTCTGCCATTTTGTTACGGCGTTCGATGGAGAACGTATCTCCGTGGGTTTCCACATAATCGAAGAGCATGAAGGCCTTGTTCAGGAGTTCATCTCTTGTGGGCTGTCCCACCATGTCAGCCTCGTGATAGTAGAGTTCGGCAAGCATATCCATCTTGGAGAGTCGCTTCTCCTCGTCCTCTATTCCTGCCATCGCTTTCATCACATCCTCGATGGTGGCTATGCTGTAGAAGGCGTAAGGGCCCACGTATTGATTGTAGAGTTCCCTGATCTTCTCACGTCTCTCCTCCACCTCTTTCTTTTCGAGCATTCTTTCGAGTGCCGCCATAAACTCGCGAATCAGTCGCTGTATGTAGTCACGTTGTAGCATATTTTTTTTATTTTGTTGTTATTGTTGCGTTATCTAATAGACTCATTGGTATTGCCATGACTAAGGCAAATTTCAGGGAGTATTGTGAGAAGAGTTCCTAGAAACTCTCCTCTACCCCGTACAATGGAACATTCTTCATCCACTCTTGCTCCTTGTATGGCGACATGGAGAAGCGGATGGCTCGCAAGTCGGGATGGGCGTCAAAGAAGGCGCGAAGTGACTTGGAACGCAGGTTCTCTTCCGCTTTTACCTCTATCGGAGTTATCACCCCTTGGTGCTGGGCAAGGAAGTCTATCTCCAAGCGAGCGTCTTCCCTACTATAATAATAGGTGTAAATGTCCTGTTGACATAATAGCTGGGTAAGGACGTAGTTTTCCGTGAACGCCCCCTTGCTCTCCGTCATGGCTTTGTTGGAGATGAGCATTTGGGCAGGTTCCATCTCGCTTAGCGCACCCAGGAGGCCGACATCCAGGAGAAACAGCTTGAAGGCATTGAGGTCTTCGTAAAACTTCAAAGGCATTCCAACTTCTCTTACTCGGGAAATGCGATAGGTGAGACCTGCATCCACCAGCCATTGTATTGCCATCTCAAAATCCTTGGCTCGTGCTCCGCTTCTCACCGCTCCATAGATGAACTTCTTGTTTTCCTTAGCAAGCTGAGAAGGGATGGATTGCCAAACCATGCTGATGCGAGTGGCTTCATTTGGGCTGACATGCTTCGACATGTCACTACGATAAATGGTGAGAATGTTGTTCTGAACCTGTCTGACGAGATTTGCATCGTTAGTTGCAAGATAAGTTTTCACAGCCTCAGGCATTCCTCCTACAAAATAATATTCTCTTAATATCTTGATGAGTTTATCATGAAGTAATGTGATGGTCTTCCAGTCTTTACTTTTCAATATGTTCAGCAACTGTTCTTCGTCTTTTGCCATAAGAAACTCTTCGAAAGACATAGGGTAGAGTCGAATGATATCAACCTTTCCCACTGGAGCGGATTCTCCTTGGTGCATGGCAACGCCTAAAAGTGAACCTGCTACAGCCACATGGTATTCTGGTGCATTTTCACAGAAATACTTCAGCGAGGAAAGTCCCTTGTGAAGTTCTTGTATTTCATCCAGAATAATAAGCGTTTTGCCAGGGATTATAGGCTGTTTGCTAATGGCTCCGATAACCATTAGGACTCGCTTCATATCATAATCTTCTGCAAATATGTTGGCAATCTCAGAGTTTCCATCACAGTTGATGTAGGCAACGTGGTCATATTCCTGTTTCCCAAACTCCTGGAGGATATAAGTCTTGCCTACTTGTCTTGCTCCTGATAAGATTAAGGGCTTTCTGTAAAGGCTCTCTTTCCATGCTTTTAATTGTTCTATGATCGTTCTTTTCATCCTTACATACATTTTGAAGTTGTTAATGATGTTAATAACCTGCTGTTATGATGTTTAAACAGCTCTGTCGGTTGCAAAGATACACTTTTTTACACGATCTTCCAAATGTTTACAACACTTTTTTACACGAACTTTCATCGTATGCATACACTTTTTTACACGAACTTTCCTCGTATTTGTAGCAGTTCCCCAAAGTGGACACAAAAAATGATTATTAATTATTTATATTTTTAAAAGTACACATATCTATCAAATTTCGTTCCTTTTCATTTGCAAAAGTAGACAATC
>NZ_JBQKLN010000073.1:0-8832 GCF_052116205.1 Prevotella sp. Sow4_E9_plate
GTGGTTATTGCGGTGAGGTCCCACCTCTTCCCATTCCGAACAGAGAAGTTAAGCTCACTTGCGCCGATGGTACTGCAATGCAATGCGGGAGAGTAGGTAGCCGCCTTCTTTTATCAAGAGCCTCGATTACGAAAGTAGTCGGGGCTCTTTTGTTTTCATGCTGATTTTGTTTTCTCACGCTGATTGCTTTTTTATGCTGATTTTTTTTGTCACGCAGATTTGGCTTTCCCTTCGGCCGCCGATTTTCAATTCGCAGATGACGCAGATTCTTTTAGCTGTTTTTCCTTTTACCTTTTTACTCTTTTACCTTTTTACTCTTTTACCTTTTTACTCTTTTACCCTTTTACTCTTTTACTCTTTTACCTTTTTACTCTTTTACCCTTTTACTTACAGTTCATTGCTGAATGACAACTGTTGCTATCTAATTTCAGTTTTAGGGTAGCTTTATGCAGAAAAGTAAGCAAAAATGATAAAAATGCATCAAAAAGCAATAATTTTTAGGAATTTATGCTTGTTATTGTAAAAAAAGTCTTAACTTTGCAGCGGATTTGAGAAGATAAGCTGTTTTGGCAATTAAAGATGGAGAAACATCCGGCTGGAAAGGAGCATCTTTCTCATATATAGATTCACTTATAACAACTTTATAAATTAAAAGATTCGATTATGAAAGTAGCAATTGTTGGTGCAAGTGGCGCAGTAGGACAGGAATTTTTGCGTATCCTTGCCGAGAGAAATTTCCCTATGGATGATTTGGTGTTGTTTGGTTCTGAGCGTTCTGCCGGACGAAAATACAACTTCAAGGGAAAGGACTATGAGGTCAAACTTTTGCAGCATAACGATGACTTTAAAGATGTCGATATTGCTTTCACATCTGCTGGTGGCGGCACTTCTGAGGAGTTTGCCGAGACTATCACCAAGTATGGTGCCGTGATGATTGATAACTCTAGCGCATTCCGTATGTGCGACGACGTGCCTCTGGTTGTGCCTGAGGTAAATGCTGAGGATGCCTTGAACCGCCCTCGCAACATCATCGCCAACCCTAACTGTACCACCATCATGATGGTAGTAGTGTTGAAGCCTATCGATGACTTAAGCCATATCAAGAAAATCCATATCTCTTCTTATCAGAGTGCTTCTGGTGCTGGTGCTGCTGCCATGGCAGAGCTTGAACAGCAGTATAAGGACATCATCGAGACTGGTAAGACTGAGCATATCAATAAGTTCCCTCATCAGTTGGCATATAATGTCATCCCACAGATTGACAAGATGACTCCTAACGATTACACCAAGGAGGAGATGAAGATGTTTAACGAGACCCGCAAGATCATGCACTCTGATGTTCGCACCAGTGCTACCTGCGTTCGCGTTTCTTCACTCCGTTCTCACTCAGAGAGTGTTTGGTTCGAGACAGAGAAGCCATTGGCAGTAGAGGACATCCGCAAGGCTTTGGAGGCTGCTCCAGGCGTAACCGTTAAGGATGACGCACAGAACTACGTTTATCCAATGCCATTGGAGAGCGCCGGTAAGGACGATGTATATGTAGGTCGTATCCGCAAGGATCTGGCTGATGACAATGGTAACACATTGTGGTTGACCGGCGACCAGATTCGTAAGGGTGCTGCCCTGAACGCAGTTCAGATTGCTGAGTATTTGATTAAGGTTGGCAATGTAAAGTAAGCCATACCTTATTTTATAAAAGAATATGAGGAAGTTAAGGGATAATGAATTTTATCTCTTAACTTCTTTTCGTCTTTATACGATTCTGATCAGAAAGTAAAGATATGCTTGAAAGATTCAAACAATTACTCGGTGAGATGAACCGGGGGATTTATGAGAAGGAGACGGAGATATCCTTGTCGCTCCTTGCCGCTCTGGCAGGTGAGAGTATCATCCTGCTGGGACCTCCGGGAGTGGCAAAGAGTATGGTGGCACGACAGTTGAAAACGGCATTCAAGGATGCCCGGAGTTTCGAGTATCTGATGTCGCGATTCTCTACGCCAGATGAAATCTTCGGTCCGGTGAGTATTCAGAAACTGAAGACATCGGATACTTACGAGCGTGCGGTGGAGGGATATCTGCCTACTGCAGATGTGGTTTTCCTGGATGAAATTTGGAAGGCGGGACCTGCTATCCAGAACACGCTCCTCACGGTGATTAATGAGAAAATCTTCAGAAATGGCAATCGCGAGATGCATCTTCCTTTGAAACTTCTTGTGGCTGCTAGTAATGAACTTCCTGCAAAGGGAGAAGGACTGGAGGCGCTTTGGGACCGATTCGTCATCAGAATAGAGAGTAGACCGATTAAGCTGGAGAAGAATTTCCGGGCGATGCTGCTGGATTCTAATGAGTCTCACACGGATCTCACTGATTCCACGGATGAGGCTAATGTTATGTACAAGAAGTCTTCTGTAAAGCAAACGCCAATGGGAGTAGAAACATCAGAAAGAGATTTGTTTATTTCTGAGAATACAAAGAAAAAATCTGTGAGATCTGTGAAATCCGTGTGCGATATAAGAATATCCCCTGAGGAGTATGCTGAATGGGCGGTGAAAATCTGTAAGATTGGCGTAAAGGAGGAGGTGCTTGATGCAATTTCCGCCATCCGTAAATCTCTGAGAGCCGTGAATGTGGATGAGGCTGCTGAGCGCCGAAACATCTATGTGAGCGACCGCCGATGGAAAAATATCGTTCGTCTGCTTCGCACTTCTGCCTTCATGCAGGATAGGGAAGAGGTGGATATCTGCGACCTGCTTCCTATCTACCATTGTCTGTGGCAGGAACCGGAAGAGCGGGATGCTATCAGATGCATCGTGATTCGTGCACTCTTTTCTCCTTTCGCAGAAAAACTCGTGGAGATGAAGAATGCGCTTGCCGAAGATATTAAGTATCATCGTGTTCGCAGAAATCCTGGTGATGGCAGAGATTACGAGGGGGAAATCGAAACCCTTTCGGATGGCTTGACTTCGCTGGAAAGGCAGTTGGGCGAGAATCTCTTCGTGTCTTCGGATGATAAGACAGAAATTTCGGTCTATCTTCGTGATTTCTATAAGGAGTTGGCGTTTACCAGACAGGATACGATGAAACTTTACGAGGCATAATATGATGAAGTTCTATGAGGTATAATATGATGAAACTCTATGAGTTTTATTCGCCTTCTATTATTTATACATTAATTATATACAGAAGATTCAAAACATTATGAACGAACAGAAAATATTGACTCCAGAATTGGAGGCGCGTGTTCACCAGGCGGTGGAGAACTTTATGCAGGGCTATGGCTGTTGCCAGTCGGTGGTGGCTGCTTTTGCTGATTTATATGGTCTTGATGATGAGATGGCGAAGCGCATTGGTGCCGGCTTCGGTGGTGGAGTAGGCAGAATGAGAATGATGTGCGGAGCCGTTTCGGGCATCGTGGTGCTCGTTGGCTTGGATTGTGGACAGACCGAGGGGGATGACCGCGAGGGAAAGTCGGCCTGCTATAAGGTGGTGCAGGATTTGCTAGCCAAATCGAAGGAGCAGAATGGTAGTATCATCTGTGCCGAGATTCTGGGCTTGAAGGGCCATGAGAAGGCGCAATCCAGCTATGTGGCTTCGGCAAGAACGGCAGAATACTACAAGTCTCGTCCTTGCGCAGCCAAAGTGGAGAGTGCTGCAAGAATCTTCGCAGAATATCTGATGGAGAAAGAGAAGGCTTAGTCTTCCTATAATATATAAGAAGCTTTTTACCAATTTGGTAAAAAATATCGAATAAGATGAAATACCAGAATAACAAGGATTTGGCGGAGGCGCAGTATTACTTGAAGATGCTGGACGACTTCTGCAAGTCGGGGCAGGTGAAGATTCCTGATCCGACAGGCACAGCCATGCCTTGGAAATTGAAGGAAGACCCGCTGAAGGATTATCTGATTCATCTCTTTACCCTGAAAGTGACGATTCCGGAAACTGGTGAAGAGGTGCAGAAATTCGTGCGCCAGGTGGTGAACAGCAAAATCAAGAGCAAGGTGTTCTATGATTGCGTGGGAAAGTTTATCGTGGAATGCGTTCATCACATGCGATTCCAGCGCCAGCGTGCCTGGACCGAAAGTCATCGGGCTGATGATGTGCTCGACTGGACTCCCTTTAAGAGAATGGATGAGCAGGTGTGGCTTCCGCTCATCGACCAGTTGGAGCAGGAACACCAGGAGGATGGATTCGATAAGTCTTTCTTCCTGAAACTGATGGCTGGCGATGGAGCTTCGAAAACCGAAAACTGGGAGCGACTGGTTAGAGACTGGAAGGTGTGCATCGACCATCAGGTATTGAACAAACTGAAGGATTTTATTTCTCTCCGTCAGAATAATTTCGAAACGGGATTGGTTCGCATGATGGACCAGATAACCCGCAACATGAAGACGAAGGGCGTTTCGGAGCAGCGAGCCGTGCAAGCCTGGGAACTGATGACGAACGGATGGACGGAAACGGAGTTTGAACGCCGCCTGAACCAGGTGAAGATTCAGGATAAATATCCGGAAATCAAGGAGATTGTGGCGAAGATGGGTCGTGTGGCAGATGCCAACGGCAAAGATAGGCTCACCATCGCTTCGGGGGTGGAGATGAAGATGGAGCATTCCGCAGGAAGTGACATCGAGGGCATTACCGTGGGCGATGATCTCAACTCGCTTCTTCCGCTGGAGTTGGCGCAATACAGCGATGAGGATATGGAGGGGCTTTTTATCTATAAGTATCGAACCCGCAGGCTCCAGACTTTCCGTTACAAGAGCGAAATGTCGAAGCCATCCCGCAAACTCGGCTTTACCCATGCTTCCCGAAAGGGTCCGATGATAGTTTGTCTGGATACTTCGGCGAGTATGTATGGAACGCCTGAAAGGATTTCTTCTACGCTGATATCCCTGTTGGAAGAAACGGCAGAGGATTTGGAGCGGGATTGCTTTCTGATAGATTTCTCCGTGAGTACCCGTGCCATCGATCTGATGGCGAAGCGGAAGGCGGAGCGGTTGAAGAGAATAGGAATTACGGTTATGGAGACTTATGAATCACCTGGAATTCCCGGAACTTCAGAATCTCCCGAAAATTCTGCTGGTTTGTCTTCTGATGGTCAGGCTCATACGGGACGTGGTGTTCGGCGCCAGCCTACAACAACCCATCTGCCTTTTATTGGTGGAGGAACTTCGGCTAAGAAGATGATGAACCAGATGTTTGATTTGCTGGATAACGATGGTCTGCATTATGTGAATGCCGATGTGCTTTGGATTACGGATTTCCTGATTCCGAATCCGCCGCAGCAGATGTTGGCGAGGTTCAAGGAGTATAAGGAAACGGGCACCAGGTTTTATGGCATCCGGATAGTTCGGGATGATGACAAGGAGCCGAATGAATGGAAGGATTATTTCAACCGAATTTACACCATAAAGTATAGACCGTTGAGGAGGTATTAGGAAGATTAATTTAATAAACAAAAAGTTCTGTTTGCATCATTGTATTTGCAGACAGAACTTTTTTATTTTCTAAAAGATAACTTTATGTTTCTGAGTCTTATTTCGCATTTTCCAAAGCTTCCTTTTTCTGTGGAATCACCACCGAAGCTCCGATGCTGACGAGCAATACGAGGATGATGAATACCAGCGAACTTACTGCATCAATCTCGAAGAAATCGTGGATGAGCATCTTTACACCGATGAACACCAGCAGCACGCTCACGCCCACCTTCAAGTAGCGGAACTTATCGGCTATCGCTGCCAGCAGGAAGAAGAGGGCACGCAAGCCCAGGATGGCGAAGATGTTGGAGAAGAACACCACGAACGGGTCGAGCGAAACCGAGAACACGGCAGGGATACTGTCGAAGGCGAATATCAGATCGCAGAACTCGATGAACACCACCGTCATTACCAGCGGGCCCAGATGCAGGCGTCGCTGCATGAACTTCACCACCGGATGGTCGAGGGCGTTGATCTCTTCCTTCTTGTTCCTGTTCAAGAACATCTTGGCGCCGCTGTAAACCAGGAATCCTCCGAATATGAGCAATATCCAGGCGAATCGGCTGATGAGGGCAGCACCCGCAAAGATGAAGACGAAGCGAAGCACGATGGCTCCCAGAATACCCCAGTTCAATACGTGCTGGTAATCTTTCTTGTCCACTCCGAACGACGTGAAGATCATCATCATCACGAAGAGATTATCCACCGAGAGCGTTTTCTCTATCAGATAACCCGAGATGTAAGAGATGGTCATGTAGTGGCGATATTGCTGCAGACTCCCTTCATAATCGTTCGGATCCAGTTTGAGATGAGAAGCATAGCGCGAGGCTATCAGCTTCAGGTCGTCGAAGTTCTCTATGCCGTGCACCATGTCGCCATGAAAGTAGATGAACACGGCAAAGGCAAGTGCGAGAATAATCCATACAGCCGTCCAGGAGCCGGCTTCCTTGATGGAAACCACATGCGCCTTTCGGTCGATGACCAGCATGTCTAATACGAGGATGGCGGCGATGAATATCACGAAGCCCACCAAAAACATCGATTCAGTAAAAACATGTTCCATTTTTCTTTTTTCCTTTTTCCTTGTCTATTTTATATAATACCTAATTTTATAGTTGAATCTTCATATTCATTTCATCCGTTGGAAACGTGGACGCAAAATTAGGAAAAATATCTGGAATAGCGAAGGTTCGGGGGCAAAACTTAATTGAATTTAACGTGAAAGATGAGAATGTAATGGGTTTGTAATATATTGGAATGTAGAATATAACTTTTGATTTCTCGAAAAATACTCCTGATTTCTCGAAAAGTACTCCTGATTTCTCGAAAAGTACTCTTCTTTCTTATCGTAATTTTGTATTTTTGCCTCATCTTAGGTAATCATAAGCATCATTGATTCAGTAATCATCAGTATTGTTGAATCTATGATTATACGTGAAACAGACAATCATTGGAAATTAATAACAAAACAATCAATCAATATGAATGTAAAGCAGAAAATGGGAATGGCGTTCGGAGTGTTGGCGATGGCTTTGTCTCCATCTGCCCTGATGGCTCAGAATGACTGGAAACTGGTATGGAGCGATGAGTTCAATACCGATGGACTTCTCGATTCCAAGGTGTGGAACTACGAGGAGGGATTCAAGCGCAACCACGAGGCGCAATGGTATCAGAAAGCCAATGCCTATTGCAAGGATGGCAATCTCGTAATCGAGGCACGCAAGGAGAAGAAGTCTCGCAGAAATCCCGGTTTCAGGAAGAACAGCAGCCGATGGCCTGAGAACATCGAGAAGATTCATTATACCTCTGCCTCGGTGAATACGGCAGAGAAGAAGGAGTTTCTCTATGGTAGGGTAGAAGTTAGGGCAAAGATTCCTACAGCGGGTGGTGCCTGGCCTGCCATCTGGCTTCTGGGACGCGGCATGGACTGGCCGTCGAATGGAGAAATCGATATGATGGAGTATTATCGCAGGCAGGGTGTGCCTCATATCCTTGCCAATGCCTGCTGGGGTACCGACAAGCCTTGGACGGCGAAATGGAACAGCAAGGCTATCCCTTTCACCCATTTCACCAATCGTGATTCGCAATGGGCTGATAAGTTCCACGTTTGGCGCATGGATTGGGATGAGCAGAGCATCCGTCTTTATCTGGACGATGAACTTCTCAACGAGATTAGTCAGGCAGAGGCGGTGAATGGCAAGCTGGGCAATGGCGAGCAGCCTTTCAAGAAGCCGCAGTATCTCCTGCTCAATCTTGCTCTGGGCGGTGATAATGGTGGCGAAATCGATGATTCCGCTCTTCCGATGAAGTATTTCATCGATTATGTAAGGGTGTATCAGAAGAAATAATTCCGCCAACTGCCACAACAAAAATGCGCCAACTGCCACAACAAAAATGCGCCAACTGCCACAATGAAAAAGCGTCAACTGCCACAACGCAAAGCACCCATCTCGTATTCCGGAAGCAGAAAAGATGCTTTCTTGATATGAGATGGGTGCTTTTTTTTAGATGTGAATAGCTTACTTCTTCTTGGTCAGCACATAGTGCTTAGCCATGGCGCCTTCAGGTTCGGTACCGAGTGAGTCGGTCATGATAAGACTGTTGGCATCCTTCACCTTGAAGTAGGTTGTCTCGCCGCTGGATGGGCGGATGATTTCTACCACGTTGTTTGCCAGAACCTTGAAGATGCCGCTTGCTTCGTCGTGACCGTCCTTGCGCTCCAGATAGTCAGCTGAGTACTGGTATGTACTGTCGGCATTAAGCGTCAATACAGTCTTGATTCCCGGGCAGTCGGCAGCAGGGAGAGTACCTTCGTAAGTGCCTGCGATAGAATCGAGAACCACATCGTTCGAATTGAGCGAATCTTTTTCTGCATAGCTGAGGCTATCCTGGTCAGCCTCCTTATTATTTGTCTTCTTGCCGTTGCAAGAGACAACAGACAATGCAGCGATAACGGCTGCAGTCAAAACTAATTTCTTTTTCATACTATACCGCTTTTTTAAGTGAATACTTTCTTTCGCAAAAATACACTTTTATTCCGTTACCTGCAAACTTTTCATGTAGAATTTATAGAATATTATACTATTTTCTTAATTACTCACTTTGCCTAAAAAACAGGAAGGAATGATGGTTCATCCCCCTCCTCAGACCGTCCGAAAACCTTGATTTTCTGCTTTTTATCACTGTTTTGAGGGCATATAAAGCCCTCTAAGCTAGTCTGGGGACCAGCTCTAAAATTTCGATTTCCAATAAAATTCATAATTGATGTGCTCAAATCGAGCGAAAATAAGTGATAGGAGGTCTAAAAATTAAGTTGTGGGGACCTCCTTCTTCCCCTTATGCCATCTTTGCGATCAAT
>NZ_JBQKLN010000074.1:0-8456 GCF_052116205.1 Prevotella sp. Sow4_E9_plate
GGATGTTGGCTACATATTGATGTTGTGCTGTTGCTTTTTACTGAAAGCTGCTACTAACGACTCATAAATCTACCCTTAATCGTGTATTGGATGATAGTTGCGGGTTTTAGGTATATCAGAAGTTACCTGTTACTTTTGTAACTTTTGTTATCGTCTCACAATCCTTTTACCTTTAAAATTCTTTTTTACCTTTTTACCCTTTTACCCTTTTACCCTTAAAATTCTTTTTTACCTTTTTACCCTTTTACCTTTAAACTGCGTCCCGACGTAGCGCCAACTGCGTGGCGACGTAATCTCTTCTGCGTCCCGACGTTGCCATCCCTGCATCGCCACGCATTTTCATCCTCCTCGCCACGCATTTTCATCCCCCTCGTATCGCATTTTCATCCTCCTGGCTTCACTTTTCCATCTTACATTTTTGTTACTTTTTCCGCTTCCTTGTGGTGGATTGTTAAAAAAATCCCCGTGTGTGCGACAACAGTTTAAAATGTAATCTCGGGATAGCAAAAAAGATTATAAAAGTTTGGTAGTTTCAAAATAATGTCGTATATTTGCATCATCAACAAAGAATTGATAATAGCTAGAATAATATAATATTTTTGAACCTATAAAAATATGAACGAAAAAAGAGTTTATACATTCGGTAATGGAAAGGCCGAAGGAAATGCGAAGATGCGTGAAGTGCTTGGCGGTAAGGGTGCTAACCTCGCTGAGATGAATCTTATTGGTGTACCTGTTCCTCCAGGTTTCACTATCACAACAGACACATGCAATGAATACTATGAGGTAGGTGAGGAAAAAATCAAGGAACTTCTTCAGGATGAAGTAATGGCTGCTGTGGCTCATACAGAGGCTTTGATGAACAGCAAGTTCGGTTCTGTTGAGAACCCTCTCCTCGTTTCCGTGCGTTCTGGTGCACGCGCTTCTATGCCAGGTATGATGGATACTATCCTCAACCTCGGTTTGAATGACGAAGTTGCTGAGGGATTGGTCAAGAAGACCGGTAATCCTCATTTCGTATACGATTCATATCGCCGTTTCGTACAGATGTACGGTGACGTTGTTATGGGATTGAAGCCTGTTAACAAGGAAGATATCGACCCATTCGAGGCTATCATCGAAAAGGTGAAGGAAGAGCAGGGCGTTACTCTTGACAAGGACCTCTCTGTAGAGTCACTCAAGAAGCTCGTTGAACTCTTCAAGGCTGCTATCAAGGAGCAGACCGGTCAGGATTTCCCTACCAATCCTATCGATCAGCTCTGGGGCGCTATCTGCGCTGTGTTCCGTTCTTGGATGAACGAGCGCGCTATCCTCTACCGTAAGATGGAAGGTATTCCTGATGAGTGGGGTACTGCTGTTTCTGTCATGGCGATGGTATTCGGTAACATGGGCGATACATCTGCTACAGGTGTTTGCTTCTCACGTGACGCTGGTAATGGTGAGAATCTCTTCAATGGTGAGTATCTTATCAATGCACAGGGTGAGGACGTGGTAGCCGGTATCCGTACTCCACAGCAGATTACAAAGATTGGTTCTCAGCGCTGGGCTGAGCGTGCCGGTATCTCTGAGGAGGAGCGCGTTGCTAAGTATCCTTCTATGGAAGAGGCTATGCCTGAGCTTTACAAGGAGCTCGACGCTCTCCAGGATAAGCTGGAGCACCACTATCACGATATGCAGGACATGGAGTTCACCGTACAGGAAGGTAAGCTCTGGTTCCTCCAGACACGTAACGGTAAGCGTACAGGTACCGCTATGGTGAAGATTGCCATGGATCTCCTCCACGAGGGTATGATTGACGAGAAGACTGCTATCCTCCGCTGTGAGCCTCAGAAGCTCGATGAGCTTTTGCACCCGGTATTCGATAAGCTGGCTCTCTCTAAGGCTAAGGTCATCACACAGGGTCTCCCTGCATCTCCAGGTGCTGCCTGCGGTCAGATCGTATTCCATGCAGACGATGCTCAGGAGTGGCATGAGGACGGCAAGAAGGTGATCATGGTTCGTATCGAGACATCTCCTGAAGACCTCGCTGGTATGTCAGCTGCCGAGGGTATCCTTACCGCTCGTGGTGGTATGACTTCTCACGCTGCCGTTGTGGCTCGTGGTATGGGTAAGTGCTGTGTATCTGGTGCTGGCTCTATCAACGTTGACTACAAGTCAAAGACTGTTGAGATTGAGGGCGTAGTTTACAAGGAGGGTGATTACATCTCTCTGAACGGAACTACAGGTCAGGTTTATGCAGGACAGATTGAGACAAAGGCTGCAGAACTTTCAGGCGACTTCAAGGAGCTGATGGACCTCTGCGACAAGTATACAAAGATGGAGATCCGTACCAATGCAGATACTCCACACGATGCTGAGGTAGCTCGTGCATTCGGTGCCAAGGGTATCGGTTTGACACGTACAGAGCACATGTTCTTCGATGATCAGAAGATTGTTGCGATGCGTGAGATGATTCTGGCAGACTCTGTTGAGGGTCGCGAGAAGGCTCTTGCCAAGCTCCTCCCATATCAGAAGGCTGACTTCTACGGAATCTTGAAGGCTATGGATGGCTGCCACGTGAACATCCGCTTGCTCGACCCACCTCTCCACGAGTTCGTACCACACGATTTGGCTGGTCAGGAGACTATGGCTAAGGAGATGGGTGTAAGCGTTGAGGAAATCAAGAAGCGTGTGAACTCTCTGGCAGAGAATAACCCAATGCTCGGTCATCGTGGTTGCCGTCTCGGTATCACATTCCCTGAGATTACAGCTATGCAGACTCGCGCCATCCTCGGTGCAGCTTGCGAGTTGAAGAAGGAAGGTTTCAACCCATGTCCAGAGATCATGGTTCCGCTCATCGGTACTGTTCAGGAGCTCAAGCAGCAGAAGGCTATCATCCTCGCTACTTCTAAGGAGGTATTCGCTGAGTACGGCGTAGAGGTTGAGTTCGAGATTGGTACAATGATTGAGATTCCTCGTGCTGCCCTTACTGCAGGTCAGATTGCAGAGGAGGCTCAGTACTTCTCATTCGGTACTAACGACTTGACACAGATGACCTTCGGTTATTCTCGTGACGACATCGCTTCATTCCTCCCTGCATACATGGAGAAGAAGATCTTGAAGGTTGACCCATTCCAGGTTCTCGACCAGGAGGGTGTTGGTCAGCTCATCAAGATGGCAGTAGAGAATGGTCGTGCTACCCGTCCTAACCTCCGCACTGGTATCTGCGGTGAGCACGGTGGTGAGCCATCATCAGTTAAGTTCTGCGCTAAGGTTGGCATGAACTATGCTTCATGCTCTCCATTCCGCGTGCCTATCGCACGTTTGGCTGCGGCGCAGGCCGCCGTCGAAGAATAATCGAAACGTGCTGAAAATTAGTTATATAAAGGGCAAGTATCTGGTAAACAGGTACTTGCCCTTAGTTTTTGTGCATATTCTGCCTGTTCCAAATGCAGAATAAGAGACCAAAATCAGGAGCGTGTTTCCCAAAAATCAGGAGCGTGTTTCCCAAAAATCAGGAGCGTGTTTCCCAAGCCATTCATTTGTTTCGCAAAACAAGGAAGAATTGCTGGTGCCAACACCACGGGTGGGTGGATTGAAACTACCTCCCATCACCACCATTCTTTTATTCTCTTTTGTCATTTCTTCCAATCATTTTATTATTATATAATGCTTTGCTACCTTTTAAAAGAGGGCTTCATATTGTTTGATGATGTTTTTCCATGGGTAGTGATGGTAAGTCAGATTGGTCAAGTCACCATCATTTTGCTTTACGTTCATGCAGAGTTCTTTCAATTGTTCGGCATCAAGGTAGTAGTGAGCCATGTTGAAGGTGGTTTCTCTGTTGTATTCCACTCCGTAGGCCAGTATGGGGCATCCGAAGAACATGGCCTCCACCAATGAAGGATTGGTGCCGCCCGCACTATGCCCATGGACATACAAGCGGCAGTTTTTGCGCAGAGTATAGAGCACGTCAAGGTCGTAGATACTGTCTAAAATACGGATATTGTGTATCATGCCATATTTGAACCTCAAGTTCTTGCTGTAGCTGCTGTGGTTCCAGTTGCCGATAAACACCAGCGGCATACCGCTTTCGGCAAAGGCCTGCAATGTGATGTCGCATTTGTTTTCAGGCTCTATGCGGCATATCGACAAGGCATATCCTTTTTTGTCGAGCATATACTTGTTCAATATGCTGCTTTGTTTCTCCTCCGACACATTGCGCAGCACATGGTCTCCACCGTAGGCTATCAGTTCAGGACTTTTCCCATATTTTTCTTCAACATATCGCTGTATCACTTTGTTGTCGGCAATAACGATATCAGCGCACCTCACCACCAGCTTTTCGCTCTGTCTGAGATACCATTTGGCAAATCCTCCCCATTTGGCACGGGTATGTTCCAAACCGTCAATGTTGACAATCAGTTTCTTATGGAAAAACAAACGGAAAAAGGGCAGGAAAACACCCCCTGAAACACCCAGAACAAGCACAGTGTCAAAACCTATGATGCAGCACATCAGCGACAATATATCGTAGAAAATGCTTTGTGCACCGTTGGCGTGGAATAGAGGGATATATTTCAGTTTGGCCCCCTTGAATGTCTTTCGTCTGTCATCATAATCCTTTGCCGAACAGAACACGGTGTATTTGATGTTATAACTACAGTTCACTCCAATCAGGTTTTCCACCAGTGTCTCAAATCCACCGTATTGAGCAGGCACTCCCTGTGTGCCAACTATTGCAATCCGTTTCATTGTTTAATAATTATTGTTTTTTGTATTCTATTGGTTTACCGTATGCCATTCTGCAGAAGCGTTTCTATGGCAGAAATCATGTTCTTTGCACAGAAAAGCCTTGCTTTTTTCAGTGCATTGTTGGCCATTCCGATATAGTTTTGTTTGTCTGACAGCATTTCATGTATGCGCTTCTCTATCAGTTCCAAGTCTTTCGCATCAATCTTATATCCATTCACACCGTCATCCACCATTTCCGCAATACCTCCCACCGTAGGAACAATGACAGGCAAGCCGGCACGCATGGCCTCCAGAGCCGTCAAGCCAAAGGTCTCAATAAACCGATTCTTGTCTGACAAATTCAATACGATAGACGATTGTCCATAGAAACCCGTCACATCATTTTGTCGAGGAAACACCTTCAGGTTACGTTGTGATGCAACAGGCAACTGATTCTCCTGCAGATAAGCATCTATGTTCTCCTGCCTATCGTTTATCACGATGATAAATCGGTATTGAGGCAGACGCTGAGATAACTCAATAAATTCCTTTGTGCCCTTATAGCCTTTGAGAGAGGAGAGCATCAAAACCGTCTTTTGGCGGAAAGCTGCTTTTGGGTCAGGATGTAATTTCTCGACAAAATCCTTTGGCAACGTGTTAGGAATCACAGTTACCTTTTTCTTTGTAGAGAGAAAGGAGGCTTGATACCCCGACACACAAATGATCTCATGTGCCAATCGTTGCATCATCCAAGCCAACCCCTCGTAGAAAGCACTCTTGATGAAGGCATTCTCATGATAATGATACACTACCCGTTTACCCATCAGCCGTCCGGCTAATGCGGGTCCCACAGGCAGCAACGTATTGATGTAAAACACCACATCCTTCTCGAAGAGCCATCGCAAGGCCACCAAGAAAGCATACACCTGTACTGCCGTATATCGGCACATCGTCACAATGGGGTTCGTGGAAAAACGATAACGATAGCCATGCTTCCGAAAACCAGGCTTCCCAATCAGTTCATCCAGCACGCCACCTCCTGAGGTCACCAAATCCACCGGATAACCTTTTTCCAGTAAGCCTTCCAGCACCCCCTTCAACACTTTCGGACTACCGCTATAGTCGTTGAAAAGATGAAAACAGACAATGTGATTCATTATTTCTTTTATAGAGTATATGGCAATATCGGAATTTTGATTATCTTACATTACCCTATTCTGTAATAGATGACGTAAATGTATAAAGCGAATCATTAATTCATAAATATAAAATGGACAATGATAATAGATCCAATTCTGAATCCTACAATTCTTTGAGACTTGTTTGTAAACAAGTTCATAGTTTTTCCATGGAGACTTAGCCAAATAATCTAAATAAATTTGTTTCATAGGATGAGAACAATTCAAGAACCATGGCCGATTAAACAATTCTCCGGTAAAATGAATCACTTTAGGTTTTTTCTTTGCATTTTCTATCTCATTTTGTGAATAATATGTTTTCATTCGGAATAAGCGCTTAATTTTTTCCACAGGAAACATAAACATAGGATTAATGAGATTATACTCAGGAGGCAGTATTTTTTTTCTATCCCTGCAAACATGATTCACTGTTCCTTGATCGACAAAAGGAGGATTACCTCTATAAGAAATTACATAATCAATACATTTATTCTCAATATCTAATTCTCTCCACAATTTTAGGTTTAGGAGTATAACGCCACCACAATTGATATATCTGTCATCATTCGATAGTCCTATTTTATATACAAAATAAGGATTTACAGTATCTTGTACACCAGCCACAAGTGCGTCTTGCATATCTATATTTAAAAGCTCAAGCAACGAACCAGTCACAATGGTGTCACAATCAAATGTAAGCATCAAGTCAACCTCTTTAATCTGGGCAAGAAACAGCTTTCCATATGTACTCCTGCAAAAATGAGTTTCAACATTCATCTTAGAAGTCAATTGAGCCAAATCGATGAAAATAATGTTTCTGTTATATTGCTTAGCAATCGAATTTAGCCTCGTCTTGTTATCTTCACAGATATTATTGTCCAGTATATACACATTGATTTCATCTGCCTCTATATTATTGTCAAATAGGGACAAAATTGACAGTCCTGCATGTTGCGCATAGTTATCCATAAATGAATAAGCGCAATTTAATACCTTTAGGTCGTTCATGATTTATTATATTTATCTATTAAACCAATCCACATTTTATATGATCTGTCTTGTGGAGAAAAATTACCGCAAAAGAGACGTGAGTACAATGAAAACACTCTTAAGAGATAAGAAATCACCAATGGTTTGATGTCTCTAACGGGAATTTTAAGTCCAACATTTTGTAAATCCACAAAAGCCTCTTCTATTGTCAAGTTTTTGACCAAAATATCTATTTGAAGTTCGAAATGAATGATGTCCATATAGGCTGGATACCCCATAGCACCGTACTCATAATCAAATGTAAAAAGTTCTCCGCTCTCAAAATACGAATTCCAGGGAGTAAAATCTCCATGTATTGCTCCAAATTCCACATCACCACGATAATATGTAACAATACTATTAATACCATTTCTCAAGATCTCTCGATCATTTGTGGCAATATTATCGAGTATTGATTCCAAATAACGGAGATCATTATACAATCCTGTTTCCACAAAAGGAATCTTGGTCTTAGTCTTTTCATATATCTCTTTTGCAAAATCAATATGAAAAGGTGTAATTTTGTGAAAAACAGTTGAATGAATTGTCTTGCAAGTTGTTTGAATAAACACAAAATAGTCATCTAGTTTTTCACAAAATAATATTGACGGTATGTTTTTTATTCCCTTTTCAGAAAGAAACTGTAAAAAGCTCATCTCTTGATAGAAACTGCTAACAACATCTAGATTGTCAGAGATTTTTGCATACCCTAAAATAGTATTTTCATTATAAATCTGAATTGTAATTTTCTGTCGAGGTCCCGGAGACCCAAAAAATATCGAGTATTCTATTTTTTTGTTTGCAAAAACTCTTTGAAACACCTTTAACAGACTATCTTCAATCGATGCTTCTGTAAGTTCTGCATGACAATATCGAGACAAAAATTGCACATAAGAGAGCAATGGTAAAAGACATTTGAGGATTTTCCCTCTATAACCACTTGGCTGGTATAGTTCCATCGCCATACGGATGTTGCGCAATGGAAGTAACCACATTTTCCCTTCTGCATTCGTGATACGAAAAAATCTATCGCACTGTCGCCCATACACTATCTTTTCCAAGTTCATAGGTGCAAATAATGATTGAATAATGACACGATTTCCTTGCCTCTTTCTTCCCAGGTCAGTTGCTGCCCAATTTCATAATTTCTTTTCCCCATTTCAATACGCAACGGCTCATCAGTCATACTAACAATGGCATCTTTCAAATACAAAATAGTCTGTTTCCTATCCGATAATGGAATTTTCAAAGAATAATTATTAGTAACTACTCAGCACCCCTATAGAAGTAACTACTCAGCACCCCTATAGAAAACTTCTCGTTAATAAAGCATAAACTTGATTTTGCTGATTTTCTTCATCCTTACAAACTTTTTAATGATTGAGTCGATGAGGACGTAGGCTGTTTAAAACAGTTCATTTAACGAGTTCTTTTCCGATGATGCCTCCAACATGTCTCCTTTGTCTATTATCTCCCTTCAACAGATTATCTGCCAGGAGATGCGTTTTTGCATTCCCCGTAAGTCAAAAGTCTGCG
>NZ_JBQKLN010000075.1:0-8395 GCF_052116205.1 Prevotella sp. Sow4_E9_plate
AATTATGTAACTTTGCAGCCGAAAAGGCTTCCCTGCTGGGGGCATGCCCCCAGCAGGGAGTGGGAATGAAAGTTAAGAACAAGCCTTGACACAGTTTAAATTACACCCCCCATTTGATATCTGCTACCATCAGTCTCAAAAGTCTTGTATGCGGTAAGGATACCTTCTGGCATACCTATATAAACCTTTCCTTTTTTGATGTTGTCGTATGCTCTCTGTCCATATTTCGCTACAAGACTTTTTTCTTGTGCTATCATTGATTTTAAATTTGGTAAATTGGTCAGAAAAGTTTTCATGTTTTGATCTCCTTCTTCTGCGCCAATTTTTATATACTTAACAAAGTCAGCGTAAGAAAGATATTTGCTAATACCAAAATCATTCTCACCTGTCATTTTCAAGTAATAGGCACCAACCAATGAGTTTATTGCATCAAGGTTTTTTAGATCAGCTGCCTTGCGCAAATATTTGACACCTTCAGGTATGTTTTTTGTTATACCCTTTTGTTTGTTACCCTCTAAGAGCATTCTACCATAATAATAGGCTGCTTGTGGGTAATTGTTTTTTACCGCTTTGAGATACCATTTCATAGCTTCCGAATCATTCTTAGCTACACCTTCGCCTTTATCATAGGAAAGTGCCAGATTGTATTGAGCCCGCGCATATTCTTGGTTGGCTGCTTTTGTATACCATTTCACGGCTTCTTCAAAGTTCTTTTCTACCCCGTTGCCATATTTATAGCAGACTCCCAAGTTGCATTGTGCCATAGGTAGTCCTTGTTCAGCAGCTTTTGTATACCATTTTACGGCTTCTTTAAGATTCTTGTCTACTCCTTCGCCAAATTCATAACAGTATCCTAAGTCGTTTTGTGCATCAGCATTTCCTTGTTCTGCTGCTCTTGTATACCATTTTACGGCTTCTCTACGGTCCCTGTATTGTACTCCATAGCCATAGTAATAGCAGATGCCTAAGTTGTATTCTGCTTTAGCATTTTCTTGTTCTGCAGCTTTTGTGAACCATTTTACAGCTTCAGTTAAATTTTCCGTAACCCCTTTCCCATCATAATATGCTTCGCCCAGAGCATTCTGTGTTTCTGCTTCGCCAGACTTGGCTTTTAGCATGAGGGTGACAATGTTGGTTGTTTGTGCAAATACTCCCGATGCTATCGCAAAGAAGAGCATCATGATTAGATAAATCTTTTTCATATTCTTATAGTTTTTATTTGTTATTATTCCCAATATGAATTCTCTGATTCTTCCATACGTTTTTATCATTTACTTGTTTGTTATTTCGTTCTTAGACACAAAAAAGGTGCGAACCAATTTCATTCTGTTCTGAAGGTTTTGGACTACCTATACACAAAGAATGAAAATCAGCTCACACCAATGGGGGATATTGCACACCATCCCACCAAAGCGGGACGGATACAATAATACACGATTGGCTGAACAACTTCTGAGTTCGTTCTTGCGTACAATGAATTGTCCAGATTCTCAGTACGAACTAAGCATGGTTGTCTCCTTAACATGTCTGCTGCCTTTACTTACGGCATTGCAAATATAGGCATTTTAAACGAATTTTTCAAGTAAAAACATAACATTTAGTATTCTTTAAACTTTGGCGATTGGTTCATTTTGGTTCAATTTGGTTCAAACTCATTTTCCTCGAGCTTACACCTTTTATATATAGAGAAACGGTTGCTGCAATTGAATCTTCTTTTCGGAGCAGCAGTAAATTCGTGTGTCTATAATGTGGAATCATGGAGAAAAATTCGTATCTTTGAACCCGGAGTTGAGAAAACTGGATGGAAGTTTCAGGCTGCAGGTGGATAGAAAGCTACTTTCAAAAACACCCTTCACCCTTCACCAATCAGATATAAACGTCTAATAGCTAAGTGTTTATACGGGTGAAGGGTGGTGAAGGGTGGAGCCAACCCTTCACCTCTCACAACCCCAGTGTTTATCGGGGTTTCCGGCGAAAAGGTGAAGGGTGAAGGGTAAAATCGAGAGTAAGGCTTTTCACGAGCAAAACCACGCATCCTGCAGCCGGAAAACATATTCCGAATGGCGATGGTAGACCGCCCGAAGATTTTCTCCCGACGCATCATTTTGTGCCTGGCAAAGGCAAAAAGTTGCCCTAGTTGAGGGCAATATTGTGCCATAGTTAGGCAATAAGTGGAATGAGCCTCTTTTCAACTCGTCAGGACTATCATGACGACTTCCCGGAGGCTTTCCGGCACCTCGTAAGTACCAAGAATGCTACAAAGACATCTGGACTTCAAAGCCTATCGGAATGGTATAAGAAATTATTGTGATTTAGAGCACGATGATGGCTGTTTTTGCAGTTGTGGTCTTGATTATTTCAAAAAAAGGCTAATTTCGCACAATTCGAGGGAAATCATTGTGCTTTTTTATTCATACTGACTTATAATTCGGAAATTTTATGTAAATTTGCCATATGGAACAGATATTACGTGAAATGATAGAAAGGATGGTAGGGCGCAAGATGGTTGTGCCTCGTGACTTCGTATGGTTAAGCGAAAAGGTGCTGGAGCGTACCCAGCAAAGGGTGAGTGCCTCTACACTGCGACGATTCTGGGGATACGTGAGCGAAGGGGTTTCTGCCAGTAAGTTTACCAAGAATGTGCTGGCTAATTTTCTCGGTTATGCGGACTTTGAGGAGTTCGGATTGTCGCAAGGGACGGGAGAACGGCAGAGCCAGATGGTTATCGGCAAGGAAATCTCATGCGATGATCTTTATGAGGGACAGATGCTCAAACTTTCCTGGCTGCCCGACAGAACCTGCATCATCAGGTATCAGGGAAACGGAAGTTTCAAGGTGGTATCATCAGAAAATACCAGATTGGCGAAAGATGATACTTTTGAGTGCCGTCATTTTATCAATCATGAGCCTGCTTATCTTCATGGCTGGAAACATGGAGATAGGGAGCCGGTCACTTATGCCATAGGTAAGAAGAATGGCATCATCGTGGAGCATTATTTGGAAGATTGAAAACTCGACAGGGTTGGCTTCACATATCTCTCAGTGGTATAAGAGGACAGTTCATAGATGATATCTGCCTTCTTGCCGTCTATGTCCTTAGAGAATGTCTGTGGATAAGTCGTTGTGATGAATTCATTACTCTTATTTACAAACTGAAAGTATGCCTCGCTCTTTTTCACAACAGACCGGATGGTGTCTATGCCGGATTCCTTCCACATCTTGTCGATAGTCTTCTTTCCCTTGGATATGAGTTCGGCGCTTTGTAAATGGGATGCAGAAGATGGCTCGGTAGCTGTTGGCTGCAGGGATTTCCGGCCATTGGAAAGTGGGGCAGGCTTCTTGGCTTGCTGGCGGATGACAGTATCCTTCTTGGCTTCGTGATGTGCCGGGGTGATGCTAATGCTCTTTTCCTGCTGATGCAGTAAAGGATAACTGATGAAACCTAATAAGATGATACAGACCAAAGCTGCGATTGCGATACGCTTGATAACGGATGGATGTCTGTTTCTGCGAGCTATGAAATCGGCTTTGAGTTCGTCAACATTGGCATATCGCTGGGCTATGGGAGCCTTGCAACGCTTGATGATTGCTGTATAGGGTTTGCCTGGAAATATCTTTTCCAGGATACAACCGATACTGAAGATGTCGTTGCGGATGTCTACCTGTTGGGATACAATCTGTTCTGGAGAGATGTAGCCCGGGGTGCCGGCAGGCTGTTTGAGGATGGCAAAGTCGTCGGTATCTGAAAGTCCGAAATCGATGAGCTTTACATGATTGCCGTTATGGGTAATCATGATATTGGAAGGCTTAAGGTCTCTGTGTACTATCTGCTTGGCATGGATGTAATGCACAGCATCAAGCAACTGGAGGAAGATGTCTTCTCCCTCAGTCTTCCTACCGCTCCAGTGTTCCAGCGTGATACCATCTATCCATTCCATCACGATACAGGTACCCATTTCCGGTATTTCTTCCATGCTGTAGGCTGATACGATGTTGGGATGCTGCAGGGATATGAGAATATCGAACTCTTTGTGCAGCAGGTTCTTGTAGTTTCCGTCTTGGCGATATGGCTTCTTCAGGCCTTTGAGCACCCACCATCTGCCATAGCGCTTTGCCTTGCAAAGAATGTTGAATCCTTTGCAAGGTATGGGAGTAAAGTCTGAAAATTGCTCAGACCTTCTGCTTTCTTCTATGATGATTCCAGAATATGAATCCATGTTACTCAGACTGGGTTGATAATTCGGTTGCAAAGTTAACTAAAAGTTTCGAGAAAACCTTCTTCTGGGTGATTTTTTATGATTAGTAAGGGGATACTTGCTTTGTATAAGGATTATCCCCCTGTTTGCATCAATGAATGTATAGAGATACCCTTCCCACAGAAGCAGGATGGATACGTGAATACATATTTAGACAAACAATTAGAGCTGTCGTTCCTGTGTACTGTGAATTGTCCAGGTTCTCAGATGGAACAAAGCATAGTTGCTTCCTAATTATGTCTGCCGTCATTTCTAATGGCATTGCAAATATAGGCATTTTAAAAGGAATTTTCAAGCGAAAGAGAATCTTTTAGTAGTCTTTAAACTTTTACGATGTTTTTTGTTTGTATTTTTGTTCAAGCTCATATCCTGCAAATTTACACCTTAATATATCGGGGAATGCTTGCCGCAAATCCCCTCCCTTTTTCTTATGGAATGTGGAAGCCTACCCCTTTAATGTCCGTTTTCAAAACTGATACTGTCCCCATAAGATAGGGATATCATCCTTTAAAATCAGTTAAAAAGTGGGCGCTCCTTTATAAAATTTGTGGGAAAGTTGCAGGATTCCCTCATAAAATGTGTATATTTGCAGCGTTATTCCCTCATAAAATGTGGGCGGAAGAGTAATTATTCCCTCATAAAATGTGATTTTAAGATACGGATTATGGAAAGATTAGCTATCGATGAACTTCTGAAATGGAAGAATAAACAATATCGGAAACCTCTTATTATTGAGGGTGCCAGACAGGTGGGAAAGACTTGGCTGGTGAAGGAGTTTGCCCGCCAGAATTACAAGCAGCTGGCGTATGTGAACTTTGAAGAGATGAAGATCCTGCAGAATCTCTTTGAACAGGACTTCAATATCCCTAGAATTCTTACAGCTATTGGGGCTGCAACGAATGTAACCTGCACAGAGGGCGAAACGCTGATATTCCTGGATGAGATTCAGGCTGCTCCTCATGCTGTTGCTTCCCTGAAATATTTTGCAGAGAATGCACCGGGTTATCATGTCATAGCGGCTGGTTCTCTTCTGGGTATCGAACAGCATCAGGGGGAGTCTTTTCCTGTGGGTAAGGTGGAATTTCTCTCTCTCTATCCAATGAACTTTATCGAGTTCGTGATGGCTATGGGGGAGAAGAATCTGGCGCAGCTGCTACTGACGAAGGATTGGAATATGATAACGATGTTTGCTCCCAAGTTTCAGGAACTCTTGAAGTATTATTACTATGTGGGAGGCATGCCTGAAGCCGTATTGAGCTTTAGCCAGAATCGTGATTGGAAAGAGGTGAGAGCCATACAGAAGGATATTCTGAACAGTTATCAGCGGGATATGTCGAAGCATGCTCCATCAGAGATTATTCCCCGTATTACTGATTTGTGGAAATCCTTGCCAGCCCAGTTGAGTAAAGAGAACAGGAAGTTTATCTATGGAGTGGTGCGCGAGGGGGCAAGAGCCCGGGAGTATGAGTTGGCCTTGCAGTGGCTGCTGGATGCCGGACTGATATATAAGGTATATAATGTGAAAGCTCCCCGACTGCCACTTGCCAGTTATGAAGACCGGGCAGCCTTCAAGATTTTCGTCTTGGATGTCGGGCTTCTAGGTGCGATGTCTAATCTCAAGGCAACGACAATAGTGGACGGCAACAGTATTTTTACCGAGTTTAAAGGGGCGTTGACGGAACAGTATGTTTTGCAGCAGCTCGTTCTCAGGTATGAACCGTATTATTATGCCAAGTCCAACAGTACTCAGGAGATTGATTTCCTGCTCCAGGATGAGGAGGATGAGATTGTTCCGCTGGAGGTGAAAGCCGAGACGAATGTCAAGGCAAAGAGCCTGCGCCAGTTTGTTGCAGACAACCGGTCAAAGAAGGCCTATCGCATCTCCATGAATGATTATCAGCAGGAAGATTGGGTTACGAATGTACCGCTCTATGCGGTAAATGGTCTCGAATTTTAGCAATAGCACCGCCCTAACTATATAAAAATAGGTAGTTAGGGCGGTGCTATCTTTGCAGATTCTGGAGTAACTTCAATATCCGTTTTCAAAACTGATACTGCCCCTATGAGACATTGTCTTATTTGGTTTTAATGGAGTTTCAGGAAATGTAAATCCCCAATCTGCAAACTTCAACAGGTTGGGGATTTATGTTTTATATTATCTTCTTGTTTTACCAAAAACGTCGGAATGTGTGCCTGTAGTTAGCATGAGGAGTGTTCTATGGGATAGCCGCGCTTTTTGCAAAGCTTTAAAGCTTTGTCAAATCTCTTAGTAGTATCAAGTTTATACATTATTCTCCTAAAATAGTATCAAACATTTCATCAACAGAATTCCAATGGGTAACTCTGCCTTTCTCCTTGTCTTCTTCGGCAAGTACCAACAATTGAGGCTCGTTTATTGCTAATGTATTCATACTTACTCCTTTTTAAAAACATTCATCAATTTACAGCAGCAAAAATACGTTTTTTTCTCTAAACTACCAAGTAAATTAAAAGATTTTTTTTATTTTGGTATAGAGTACCCGTTTTTATGTGCTAACTTCATGGATTTACAGTCTCTTGGAGATATGATGGATAGAATGTCCGTTTTCAAAACTGATATTGCCCCCATGAGATAGGGGGAGAAGGTCGGTGAAAAACGTTGAAATAACGCTCTAATCCCAAAATTTACTATGTTTTTTGGGATTGTAATCCCAAAAATAGGTATAAATTTTGGGATTACGATTATTTTTCCTTATCTTTGCATCCGAAAGAAAGAAGGATTCATAACTTAAAAGAAAGGATATTTATGATACGTCGTCAAATACAAGATACAATTGAAGCCCGGATATTTTCCGGGAAGGCTATCATCGTGATTGGAGCCAGACAAGTGGGTAAGAGCACGCTGTTTAAAATGGTGCTCGAGAATCGTGATGAACCTACTCTTATGTTGAATTGCGATGAACCAGAAGTAAGAGAGTTGCTGGCAAAGGCAAATTCTTCTGAGTTGCGTCTGCTTATAGGCAACAATCTTATTGTTGTGATAGACGAGGCTCAACGGGTAGAGAATATCGGGATGGTTTTGAAACGAATCACGGATAATTTCCCAGATGTACAACTCTTGGTGACAGGTTCCTCCTCTTTTGAATTGCAGAATAAGCTCAACGAACCTTTGACAGGACGCAAGTTTGAGTACCATCTTTTCCCTTTTTCTACAAGAGAACTGATGAAGGCTCATGGACTGCTTAGTGTAAAACAAACATTAGAGAATCGGCTTATTTATGGTTCTTATCCAGATATCATGAATCATGAGACGGATGCAAAGGAGTTGCTGTATAATTTGTCTAACAGTTATCTGTATAAGGACTTGTTGAATTTAGAAAGTGTTCGGCGCCCAGCCCTGTTGTCCAAGCTGCTTACTGCCTTGGCACTGCAGGTTACAAGTGAAGTTTCATATAATGAGTTGGCGCAAACCGTAGGAACAGATAATAAAACGGTAGAGAAGTACATTGATTTGCTCGAAAAGTGTTATATCATATTCAAGTTGAATGGCTTTAGTCGCAACTTACGTACGGAGTTGAAACGTGCTAAGAAATTCTACTTTTATGATAATGGAATACGTAATGCTATTTTGCAAAACTTTGCACCTCTTGCTCTCCGGCAGGATGTGGGGACCTTGTGGGAGAACTTCTTCATTAGTGAGCGAATGAAGGCCAATCAAAATGCTGGACGATATGTAAACAGCTATTTTTGGCGTACCAGTCAGCAGCAGGAGATTGATTATCTGGAGGAGTGTGATGGTCAGTTTTCCCTGTTTGAAATGAAGTGGAATCCTAGGCGTGCCAATACAAAGTTCCCGGCCTCTTTCCTTTCTGCTTATCAGGTGAAAGATAAGTGCATCGTTACGCCTGAAAATTGGATAGATTGGGTTATAGAGTGATAATGCTCCCCCTTTAATGTCCGTTTTCAAAACTGATACTGCCCCCATGAGATAGGGGGAAGGTCGGTTTAAGAATTTGTGAAAGTCAATCGTAATCCATCGGCTACCCCCCCCAGACCGTCCGAAAACCTTGATTTTCTGCTTTTTATCACTGTTTTGAGGGCATATAAAGCCCTCTAAGCTAGTCTGGGGACCAGCTCTAAAATTTCGATTTCTAATAAAA
>NZ_JBQKLN010000076.1:0-7701 GCF_052116205.1 Prevotella sp. Sow4_E9_plate
AAGTGGGTACACCCCGAACCGAACTTTAATTAGCAAGATTTTCAAAGATCTCTCGTGCTTACAGCGTATAGCTGCTTAGCACATTATTGAATTATTAACGAACTATTGTTTATATATGATAAATTAATAAATTTTTTATACCTTTGCATAAAAACCCCACACGCCCTTTCATGGCGTGCGGAACACACTTCATATTTACCCGGATGCAAAAGTACGATTATTTTTTCAAACCAACAAATATTCTGATGTTTATTTGCCGAAATCGCTGATATTGAACCAATTTGAAACTAAGAAGTAGCGGTTTGCGTCTCCGGCCAGTTGACCAGATACAACTTCTCGGTGGCACGGGTGAAGGCGGTGTAGAGCCAGTGGATATAATCGGGCGTGAGCATGTCGTCCGTCATGTAACCCTGATCCACATAAACATGCGCCCACTGTCCGCCCTGCGCCTTATGGCAGGTCACGGCATAGGCAAACTTCACCTGCAGGGCATTGAAGAACTGGTCCTGGCGAATCGCCTTCATCCGATCCGCCTTGAGCGGAATATCCTGATAATCTTCTTCTATCTGACGGAAGAGCTGCTCCTGCTGCTCATGGGTCAAGGCTGGCGCCTCGCTCGTCAAAGTATCCAGCAGCACCGTTGCCTCCAGCTCGTAATTGTCATAATCGGGGAACTGCAGCAGAAGCGTGGCGAAACGGAAACCGTAAAGGTCGATGCGGCGACGAACCCGCAAGACCTTGGCACGGTCGCCATTCGCAAGAAAAGCAGGAAGTTCTTTACTTTGAACTTCGTTACTTAGAACTTTAAACTTGGAACTTGGAACTTTATGATTACTTTGAACTTCGTTACTTTGAACATGGAACTTTGAACTTGGAACTTTATGATTAGCTAAACCATTGAATTGACTTTCCCTTCGGCCGCCGAACGCTGTTTCTTCACTCTTCACTCTTCGTTCTTCACTTACTTTCTTCCTCTCCTCTTCCATCCAGTAATAATTGTTTTTCACAATCATGAGGATGTCGCCCTGCGAAAGTTCCTCATCCCTGTCAAGCACCATATTGCGAATGCCCTGGTTGAAGATGTTGGCACGCTTGTTACTGCGAGTCACGACGATGGTGTCGTCCAGACCCACATGATGATAACTGTCGGCAAGCGCCTCTATGAGTTCGGCTCCAGGCATCTGCTGGATGGCGGAGAATCCGGAGAAATGGATTTTCGGAAGCTGCGTAATGTCATCGTGCGTAATCATCTGACGAATCATCGTGGCATTATACAGAATGCCCGACTGTTCACTCTGGCGGAGCACCTCGTTCAAGTCGCATTCATAAACCGACAAGCCGTAACCTTCGAGCATGGCAGCATGAAGGGCAGGCGATTCCTCCTCGCCGATAGGTGGCAACTGCGCCTTGTCGCCTATCAGCATCAGGCGGTCGTTATGACCCTGATAAACGAAATGAACCAGATCATCCAGCAGACAGCCACTTCCGAAAGTAGTTCCACCCAGTCCCAGATTGGAAATCATCGAAGCCTCATCCACCATGAAGAGCGTATCCGTATAGAGATTGTCGTTGAGATTGAACTGGCCGTCAACGCCCGAAAATGCTTTCTCGCGATAGATGCGGCGATGGATGGTGAAGGCAGGCGAACCGCTGCTCAGGGAGAAGACCTTGGCAGCCCTGCCCGTAGGAGCCAGGAGCATCACCTTCTGACCGATGGCCTTCATCGTGCGGACGATGGCACCCGAAAGCGAAGTCTTACCCGTACCCGCACTACCCCGCAATATCATCACAGCATGAGGATTGCTATCGGTCATGAAGCGGGCGAAGACATCCAGCGCATTCGCCTGTTCGGGAGTTGGCGGAAAGCCAAACTGCTCCAATATCTTATATTTTAGTTCATCTACAATCATGAATGTATAATTTATAATTAATATTTAATAATTTCAACACCAAATATTTTGTGTTGTCTCGGTTTTGCTGTATCTTTGCAGAAGCAAATGCAAATGCAAAAGTAATAATACTTTTTGAAATGAGAATGAAATTAAGGAAAATAAACAATAATGCGGTCCTGGGAGCATGCGTCATCGTCATGATGACCCTCTGCGTACTCAGCATCTGCCAGCCCCTCATCTTCCAGAAACGGATGAAGAGCAGAGAGGCAGAGGTGAAAGCCAGGCTGATGATCATCCGGGAAGCGGAAGAGAAGTACAAGGACAAGCATGGGGTGTATACGGGCGACTTCAATACCCTCGTCAAGGGCAAGTATCTGAAGGCTGCCGATTCCTTCATCCCCTACTCCGACGGCAAGAAATTCTCGCTCGCCGCTACCACGATTGTCAGTAAGAGCGGCAAGCAGATTCCGCTCATGGAATGCGGAGCCGCCTATGAAGATTTCCTCGACGGGCTGGACGAAAACGCCATTCAGGAAATCACCGAGCAGGCCAACTATGCCGGAGAATATCCGGGACTGAAGATTGGCGACATAACAACAGATAATAACAACGCAGGCAACTGGTAAAACAACAAGATGATCATGCAGCTAACAGGCAATAAAACACTTCAGGCACGCCTCACGATAAGAGTGAGCAAGAATACACTCAGCTTTTCGGTAGTTGACCGCGAAGCTGAGCATCAGGTCATTTACGAGCCTTATACCGTGAAGAGCGGTGTTTCCATGGCAGCCAACTTGCGTCAGGCTTTCAAGGAAAGCGAACTCCTGCAACGTGGTTACCAGAAGGTGCGAGTCTACATCGACTCTCCAATCCTGCTGGTTCCGATAGAGGAATTTCATGAAGAAGACCTTGACGTGCTCTATCAGCACGCCTTTGACGGTCATCATTCCGACGCCATTCTCTACCGTGTTCAGCCGGCTCTCAACGTAGTGGCTGTGTTCCCTATCAACAAGGATTTCAAGATGGTGGTGGAGGATAATTTCCGGGATGTGCGCTTCACTCCTATCATGCAGCCGATGTGGCACTATCTGCATCAGCGCAGTTTCACGGGCATTCACCGCAAGCTCTATGCCTATTTCCACGACAAGAAGCTGGACCTCTTCTGTTTCGACAAGAACCGCTTCAAGTTCTTCAATTCGTTCAATGCGGCTCATGCCAAGGATGCGCTCTATTTCATCCTCTACGTATGGAAGCAGCTGGGATTGGACCAGATGCAGGACGAGCTACACGTTTCGGGCGAAGTTCCTGACAAGGACTGGTTCCTTTATAACAGTAAGCTTTACATCAGGAAGACTTTCCTCCTGAATCCTGCCGCCGAATTCAACCGTGCCCCCATCACGGAAATCAAGGGAATGCCTTTCGACTTGCTGGCACTGTACTTGAGTAAGTGAAGAGTAAAGAACGAAAAGTGAAGAAACAGCGTTCGGCGGACGAAGGGAAAGCCAATTCAACAGCATAGCTAATCATAAAGTTCAAAGCTCAAAGTTCAAAGTAATAAGTTCAAAGTAAAAATATGAGAATCATAACAGGACAATATAAGGGTCGCCATTTCGACATTCCACGTTCGTTCAAGGCGCGCCCTACAACAGATTTTGCAAAGGAGAATATCTTTAATGTTTTGCAGGGTTACATCGATTTTGAGGATGCAACCGCCCTCGACCTCTTTGCCGGTACGGGCAGCATCTCGCTGGAACTCGTTTCCCGAGGTTGCCAGCGCGTCATCAGCGTAGAGGCAGACCGCGACCACGCCAACTTCATCCGCGAGTGTTTCAGGAAGCTGGGCGAAGACAAGGATCTTCTGATTCGTGGCGATGTGTTCCGCTTCCTGAAGACCTGCAAGCAGAAGTTTGATTTCATCTTTGCCGATCCGCCATACGCGCTGGAGAAACTCCCGGAGATTCCAGACCTCGTACTGAATGGCGACCTGCTGAACGAAGATGGAATCTTCGTTTTCGAACATGGCAAGAATTATGATTTTTCCGAGCATCCCCGATTCGTGGAGCACAGAAGCTATGGAAGCGTCAATTTCTCGATATTCAGATAAAAGCAAATTTTAGACGCGGATTACAAGGATTACACGGATTTTGTATGAGATTATAAATTCGGGATATTGAATTTAGCTCATAACTCCGTGTAATCCGTGTAATCCGTGCCTAAATAAATCCATTCTTAAATAAAAATTCATTCTTAAATAAAAATCCATTCTTAAATAAAAATCCGTGCCTAATCACAGCAGCGGCGAAAGCAATCTGACGATGCTTTCGAACAATCGCTTCATGAACGGGCGCTTCACGAAATAGGAAACATCATCCACCAGGATGCTCTGCGATTCATCCTTCAGATAAATCGCCTTGATGCGCTGCGCCATTTCCTCATCATAGAAAAAGGCATTCGCCTCGAAATTATTCTCGAAACTGCGGAAGTCGATATTCGTACTTCCCACCGTGCAGAGATTATCATCACTCACCAGCAGCTTGCTGTGGTTGAAACCACCCATATAGAGATAAACCTTCACTCCAGCCTCTATCGCTTCCATCACATACGAACGCGAAGCCCATTCCACCAGCTTCGCATCTGCCTTGCGGGGAATCATCAACCTGATGTCCACTCCCGCCAATGCCGCCGTTCTCATCGCAAACAATACCGGTTCAGTTGGCAGGAAATAAGGAGTCTCCATATACACATACTTCTGCGCCTGAAGCAGGATGCGCACATAGCCCTGCATGATGTCGGGCCATGGAGCAATAGGACTGCTCGTCACAACCTGGACCAGACAGCTGTTGTTGATATGAATATCCACCGGAGGATAATAGACGCGGTTGGTAATCAGCGTGCGGTCCACGAAATACCAGTCGATGAGGAACGCACGCTGCAGCGCATAGACACCGCCACCCTGGATGCGAAGATGCGTATCTCGCCATGGTTGCTTTCCCGTTCCCTTCACATATCTCTTGGCAATGTTCATGCCCCCGATGAATCCCACCTTGCCGTCAATCACGCACAGCTTGCGGTGGTTGCGATAATTCACCTTGCTGGTAAAAGCCGGGAAGCGCACGGGCATGAAGGCGTGCACGTCAATGCCCGTATCTCTCATCCTTTCGAAGAAGGCGTCCTTCACCTTCCAGCAGCCCACGTCGTCATAAATCACTCTTATTTCCACTCCCTGCTCCGCCTTGTCTATCAGCGCATCAGCCACCAGATAGCCCAGTGCATCGTCCTCGAAGATGTAAGTATCCAGGTGGATGTGATGCTGAGCCTTACCTATATTATATAATAAGGAACAGATGAATTCATAACCATCGGTAAAGATGTCCACCCTGTTGTCCTTGAACGGGAACGCCCAGTTCTGGTTGGTGAAGAGATTCATCAGCGGCTTGTTGTTGGCAGGCAGGTGCAGGTTCTCCTGCTCTACGAATTCCAGCATCGAGCGCTTGGTCAGCTGGTCCATGCTCCGGTCGCTGATGTGACGCTCCTTCCGGGTGTTCTGTCCGAAGAAGATATAGAAGATGATTCCCACGAACGGCATGAAGGCGAGCACGAGAATCCAAGCCATCGTCTTCGCCGGCTGTCGGTTGTCGAGCAAGACGCGGATGATCGCCGGAATCATGATTGCGACATAGAGCAACAGATAAATCCAATGGAAATAAACCATATCCTTATTCTAATTAAATACTGAGTTCGTCTGACTTGCCACAAGTGCATTCATCTGCTTGAGTTTCACAAACTCCTGCAGCAGCTCGCGGTTGGTCGGGTTCTTGGCAAACTCCTGCTGCACTTCGATGATGCGCTGGGCGATGTAATGCGTGCGGAAGCTGAGCAGGTCCTTGAACACATACTGGCGCAGCTTCTCCGGACTCAGTTTCAGCTGCAGACTGGCCGTGGCAATCTCCTGTTCGCCCAAAGGCATTCCGGCAATGCGACTGATTTCCGGATTGGAATGGGTAGTGAAATAGGTCTCTGCCACGAATCCCTCCTCATCGAGATGATCCAGAGCCTCCTGCAGAATCTGATTATACAAGTCCTTGTGAAACTTGAATCCGTCGCCGCCCATATCCAGGCTGATGTATTGAGCCACGGGCAGCTGCACCTCATTTTCGTCCACATCCTTCACCGTGATGATCTTGTCGCCATAATGGATAATCAGCTTCACCAGCAGGTCTTCCACCTCTAGCAGCTTGTCCAGCGGCGAGGTTCCCCTTATCCCCTGCTGCAGTCCCGGCTGGGGTGTTCCGGCCACCGGTTCTCTGAGTCCGGCAGCTCTGCGCTCAGCCTTCACCTGCTCGCTCATTCCGTTGCGCACGAAGTTGTTCAGGGCGTTGACGATGATAGCCTCGTTCACGCCCAGGCGATGGGCACAGTCGGTGATGTAGGCTGCACGGGTAATCTGATTCTTGATTTTCGAGATGCTCTCTACAATGGAATTGATTGCCTGGCTGCGCTTCACGGGGTCAGTGACACCCCTGAGCGAAATGTCGGTCTTGAACTGGATGAAGTCTACCTGATGGTCTTCAATATATTTTCTGAAGTCTTCTGCCGTATGGTTGCGGGCAAAGCTATCCGGGTCGTCGCCTTCGGGCAGGAGGAGCACCTTCACGTTCATCTCCTCTTCCAGCAGCATGTCGGTTCCTCGCAGCGCCGCATGCACGCCCGCAGCATCGCCGTCGTAGAGCAATACGATGTTGCTGGTGAATCGGTGGAGCAGTCTTATCTGATGGATGCTCAGGGCTGTTCCCGAGTTTGCCACCACGTTCTCAATGCCGCACTGGTGCATGGAGATGACGTCCGTATAGCCCTCCACCATGTAGACGCAGTCTTCCTTGGCGATGGCTTTCTTTGCCTGATACAGTCCGTAGAGCTCCCGTTCCTTATGGTAGATTTCGCTGTCGGGCGAATTGACGTATTTCTGGTTCACGCCCTTGGTCCGGGAGTCCAGCACGCGTCCTCCGAATGCCACGATCTTGCCACTCACACTCGTCCACGGGAAGATGGCACGGCCGGAGAATCGGTCCAGGTACTGGTCCTGTCCACTCCTGTTGCCAGCCTCGTCCTTGTCCACCTTGAAGCAGAGTCCGGTGGCGGTGAGATATTTCGGATTGTATCCCTTCTTCACCGCCTCGTCGAAGAGTGCCGTGCGCTGTGGCAGGGCGAATCCCAGCTGGAACTTCCGGATGATGTCGTCACGGAATCCACGGCTGCGGAAATACTGCATTCCGATGGCCCTTCCGTCCACGTCGTTCTGCAGAATGTCCTGGAAATACTTCGCAGCCCAATCGTTCACGATATACATGGATTCGCGTTCGCTCTCTCTCTGCTTCTCCTCGCTGGTCATCTCGCGTTCCTGAATCTCGATGTTGTATTTCTTGGCGAGCCAGCGGAGCGCATCGGGATAGGTCATCTGCTCCAGCTCCATCAGGAAGTTGATGGCGTTTCCACCCTTGCCGCAGGTAAAGCAGTGGCAGATGCCTCGGGTTGGCGAAACGGAGAACGACGGATGGGAATCGTTATGGAAAGGACACAAGCCGATATAGTTGATGCCGCGCTTTTTCAGCGTCACGAATTCAGACACCACCTCTTCTATCTTGGTGGAGTCCATAATACGGGCTATGGTCGGTTTGTCTATCATATTTTTCTATCTTATTGAGCCCACTTTAAAAAGGGGCATATTTTGAATCCAGCATGACCAGTGTGGTCATTCTGAGTGAAACATAGCAATCGGCTCCGCTGGTGAATATCTGTCGAGAAATCGCTT
>NZ_JBQKLN010000077.1:0-7307 GCF_052116205.1 Prevotella sp. Sow4_E9_plate
CTTTTAGTTAAACCTGTTTAAAAATCAGAAAAGTCCAATTTCTTAAAATACTCTGTATCCCCAGTAAACACTGGGGATGGAGTTGTATTGTCATAGGGGTTGGATGCTTACTCTCAAACTCGTCGAGACAGAGCAGAGCCTTGCTGCTGAAAGCCTCCATGAAGTCCTTGTCGGTATAGGCGCCCGTCGAGTCGTTGAGGAAGTACTGGCGCAACTGTGGGGGCAGCAGCATGTGGAAGAACGTGGTCTTGAAGATGCCGCCCTTGCCCACGAAGATGAGTATCATCTGGTTCACCACCTTCAGCGTTACCCACGCCACTACCATCGCTACCAGCCACTTCTTGAAGAAATAGCGGAAGAGGCTCTGCGTATGCTCGTAGTCGGGCAGGTTCTCCACCTCGATGCGGTCGGCGAGCTGGTCGATGTAGTCGGGATCCTCTCCCTTCTTCCATTTCGGCAGACTGCGCAGGTAATCGTCCAAGGGGTCGAACGGCTCGCTGAAGTCGCTGTTGATGATGTTGTGCAGGGTCTTCTCCGGGAGATGCAGTCCCGACTCGTCCATCTCACTCCAGATGGAGTTCTCGATGTTGTCGTCGATGCGGACCCAGTCTGGATACTTGCCGTCTAAAACGATGCGGCTCTCCACCTCGTAAAATCCCGTCAGCTCGTTTCGGCGGAACAGATAGTGGGTGAGTAGCCACTGCTTGATGCTCCTTACCGATGGCTTGCCGCTGCGGCCCTCGCCCTGGCGATAGAAGTGCCAGATGCCAAACTTATGCAGATGCTTGTAGCGGGACTTGACGACGGAAGCCGTATCCTGGTAGCTGGAGCCAAACTCACGGTCGGCGTAGGACTGGGCTTCTTCCAGCGGGATGCCATAGTAGATGCAGATGTCGGCAAAGTGCCATACATACTCGTTGTGATGCTCAGGCTCGAATCGGTAGCCCCACAGGTCGAGCAGTTCCTTGATGTGGGAAGCCGCCTCCTCGATGGTAGGCGCGCCCTTTTCGTTTGACTTCGCCTCCTCTTTCACCTTGATGCTTCGTTTGCCGCCCTTGGCGTTTCTCCTGGCAGAATACTTCGCCTGCAACGCCTTCTTCGTGTAGAGGGGCTTCAGGTCCTTCGGTCCCAAGGCAAAAGGTTCGGCATCCCAACGGAAATAGGCATCCGGGTCGTAGGCAAGACCGGCGCATCGGGTGATGTCTACACACTGCTTGTCGGGAGCCATACCCAGGAGCTGGGTGTAGTAAGCCATCGCCTTCTGCAGCACGGCATCGAAGAGTTCCAGCACGCTGATGTCGTCGTCATCCACAGGACGGTAGGCACAGAACAATCTGAATCCCCTGCCGCTCACGGTGATATACTCTACCATCGTATGACTGTCGCCTCTCACCAGTTGGATAAGATGCTCCATATCTTCCTTCTTCACATGGTCGAAGTCGAGCTGGAACATGTAGGTAGGTTTGAGGAAGTTGGCAAGTTGTCTGCCGTAGCCGTCCATGAGTGCCGAAACCGTGATGGCAGGCATCTCAGGCTTGTACTGGTCGGCAAACTGCTTGCTGATGGCGAGACGCTTGCGGTAAGTCTCGGTCATCATTCGTAGCTCAGGGCTAGAGGTAATCACGCTCTTGAGATACAACCAGTCGGCGAGTGGATGGCTCTCCGAAGATTTGATGCAAGGGAAGTACGATGGCATCGTGGCAGCCTCATACATGCTTTTGTTTGGTTCTTTTTTCATTTTGTTTAAAATTTGCAGTTGTTAATATTCTATTTTGTTGTTTGCAACGTACTCTACGAAAGAGTGTGGGTGAACACTTGGCGATGAAGTCGGTGAAGGGTGAACCCTGATGCCAACCTTTAGCGTTAATAATGTGTTAAAAACACTATATAACCCATTATAATAGAGACTCTTATATTTCTAGCATGCGCTGTATATACAAAGTTCTTTTTACTAGGGTTCACCCCTGAGCCGAAAAGGTGAATGCTTGGAGCAAGTGTTCACCCCGCTGTTCACCATTCGGTAACTTAAGATTGCTTCAGCTCTCGTTCTTGAAAGCTGCTGCGAATTTAAGAAAAAAGGTTGAGACCGCCAAGAATCCTGTACCTACATATATAGGTACAAAAATGCGGTAATTTACGATAGCTTAACAGAAAAAATTAGAATTTTTAAATATATTAAGAAATGAAACGATTTACAAAAACACAAAAGGCACTGGGCGCTTTGACGGATACCATCCTCGGCGACAGTACTAATGTGGTACGCACCTTAAAGGTGGCTGGCCACATGAATGAGGATTCAGTCAAGCATGTCTAAGAGGGTTATGCCAGTCATACCCAGTCCTACTGCCTGCTTCGATCTTCGCTGAAGAAGTGTCACAGCACCAGAGACAAGGTGATGCTGATAATGGACTATCTTGACAACATGGAAGAGGAGTATCACAAGGTCTATCCCGACGATCCCTGCCCGATGGAAGGCGGCTACAAGGCGAGCTTCCAAAGGTTCGAGATAGAATCCTTGAGATCCGTGTGAGCCCTTCAATGATACCATACGAAACACACAATAGATACTTAAGATTATTTTTTATAACTCGATAAGTCCCGAGGCTGTTCTGGCAGTGGAAGTTGCCGGAACAACTGGGTAGTGTGTTTATGTTATTAAATTTATAACAATGATACAACCAAAGATTTCAGTAGTGACGGTATACTACAATGCCGTCTTTGCAATTGGGATGTAGCCTTTCCGTAATAGTTCATGCCCAGGCGGTCCCATCCCGCAAAACATGGCGAGGGCTTTGATGCCCCGCCAACCTTATAGCGTAGCGGTTCCGAGCACCGGAGGGCGGTTACATCCCTAATCCCTATGGTAGGGATTTAGGGCTTGGGTATAGGGTAAGGACCCTCCCGCTGGGGTTTCTGTCCCCTACAAGGGGAACCGAAAGGGTCGTAAAGACTATTGAAGACAGGTGGGGCAAATACAGCACTAAGGGCGGTTACATCCCCGCTTCCTGAGGTTTCTGTCCCCCGGGAACGGGGGAACCGAAGGGGGTGTAAAGACCATTGAGAGGGGCTTGGGGAGAAAGTGGAGCTCTCCTTGCAGGAGAGACGGAGAGGTAGAAAAAATCCTTCTTTAACGGTAAGGAAGGTTTCTGTCCCCTGTAAGGGGAACCGAAAGGGTCGTAAAGACTATTGAAGGTAGGTTTTCGACCAGTGTTATTGATCAATAAATAATAATTATATGAAAGGAATAGTATTAGCAGGTGGTAGCGGTACACGTTTGTACCCTATCACAAAAGGAATCAGCAAGCAGCTGATTCCAATCTTCGATAAGCCGATGATATATTACCCAATATCAGTATTGATGTTGGCAGGTATCCGTGAGATACTCATAATCTCAACCCCTTTCGACTTACCAGGTTTCAAACGCCTCTTAGGCGATGGAAGCCAGTTAGGTGTGAAGTTCGAGTATGCAGAGCAGCCATCACCAGATGGCTTAGCCCAAGCCTTCATTATCGGAGAGAAATTCATTGGTAATGATTCCGCTTGCCTCGTATTAGGCGATAATATCTTCTATGGTGCAGGATTAAATCAGATGCTGCATCAAGCAGTAGTAGATGCTGAACAAAATAACAAGGCAACTGTCTTCGGTTATCGTGTAAGTGATCCTGAGCGCTATGGTGTCGCAGAGTTTGATGAGCAGGGCAATTGCTTAAGCATTGAGGAGAAGCCAGAGCATCCTAAGAGCAACTATGCTGTGGTAGGTTTGTATTTCTATCCTAACAAGGTGGTAGATGTAGCTAAGCATATCAAACCATCTGCTCGTGGTGAGTTGGAAATCACCACCGTAAACCAGGAGTTCCTGAAGGATAAGCAGCTGAAGGTACAGACCATGGCAAGAGGATTTGCCTGGCTCGATACAGGAACCCATGATTCCCTTTCTGAGGCATCCACCTTTATCGAAGTCTTGGAGAAGCGCCAGGGCTTAAAAGTGGCTTGCTTGGAAGGTATAGCATACCGCCAGGGTTGGATTACCGCAGAACAGTTGAGAGAGAATGCTCAGCCTATGCTGAAGAATGACTATGGCAAGTATCTCCTTTCAATACTTGAAGAGAAAGATCATACACTAAAAAAGAATTTAGAATTTTAGCAGGAAATAATTATGGCAGGTGAAATGCCTGGGGCTTATTTTATAAGCTACTTTTCGGCTCTTGGTATGGAGCCTGCCTTTCTTAAAATATAAAACGATGAATATAATCAAAACAGAAATAGATGGCGTTCTCATTATAGAGCCACGCCTCTTCCGCGACTCTCGTGGCTACTTCTTCGAGAGCTTCAGCGAGCGAGAGTTTGAAGAAAAGGTTACCCCAATTCTGGGACACAATGTTCACTTCTGCCAAGACAATGAGTCTATGAGTAGCTATGGTGTGATGCGAGGTCTGCACTTCCAGCGCCCACCATATACTCAGAGTAAGTTGGTACGCTGCGTAAAGGGTAGAGTACTTGATGTCGCTGTAGATATTCGCAAAGGTTCACCAACCTATGGCAAGCATGTGGCTGTAGAACTTACCGAAGACAATCATGTCCAGTTCTTCATTCCGAAGGGCTTTGCCCATGGTTTCGCTGTTCTCTCAGAGACTGCTGTCTTCCAATACAAGTGCGACAACTTCTATCATCCAGAGGCAGATGGCGGCATCAGCATCCTCGATGACAGCCTCGGTATTGACTGGAAGATTCCTACAGAGCATGCAAATCTCTCGGAGAAAGATACTAAGCATGCGATGCTGAAGGATTTCGATTCACCATTTGATATCAATGTAGATTTATACAATTAGAGTCTTATGGCTGATAAAGAAGTTTTAGAGCGAAATCCTCTCGATGCTTCCAGAAGAGTTTCAAGACATTTATGATAATACGATACCTGAGGCAAAGGAGATTCGCAAGAAGATGGGGAAGAAGGTTTCTTCCGTAAAGTCCTATTCCTGTGCCATGCCGATGTTTGAAGATATTCGTAAACTCAATTACAAGGGGCAAGCCAAGGTCTGCAAGACCTTTCATCAGTACTTAAAGAAGAATCCTAATGTGGTATCCTTCTTTCTCGACCGTTTCGAGGAAACTTATTCTCGAATCAATATGAAAGACCTTGAAGACTCCATTGAATGGATCGGTTATGCCGTGAATGATATGGATAATGTCATTTCTGAGATAGATTACAACGACCCCATGACCTTTTTTGATATTGAGAAATCAATGGGGAAGGTAATCAGTAAAGAGCTGAAGAGCAATTCTCTAAAATAAGAAATGCATGTCGTTGATTTCTCGTTTGTAAATAGATCAGACCTCCTTGCTCGCATGAAAGAAGGGGATAAGGATTATAAGTCTATGCTTCCATGTTATTATGTAGAAATATCCGACGAGGTGAAGGAGGAAACTTAGACAAGCCTTCACCCTAAAAACGATAATAAAATTACTTTATTCAAAAAACAACACGTTTAACTACTTGTAAAATATAGGGAACGCTGTAATGGTGATATACAGTGTAACAACCAAAGCTGTATATGCCAGTAAAATGACACTATTTATGGAAACAATCATTTTAGATACTTTGCAAGCACAAAATTGGTGGTTGTGTAAAGTCTCTCTTTGGGATTACTTGGAAGCGGTAAAACCTTCTACAGCTTTCGATTTTGAAATCCAAAGAGGAATAGTAAAAAATATATATTTGGATACGATATTAGATTCAATTGTAGTAGGTGAACCTTTCCCACCTCTAACTTTATTGGTGGAAAATCCAAAAATAGAGTCTTCCTCTTTAATCATAGATGATTTCTATATATTGGATGGCTTGCAGAGGACATATCGCCTGTGGATTTACAAACAGATTATTGATATGGCTAAGGCTAAGGATCTCTTTGGACCATCTTGGAGAAGTTTGCATGATGTCATTTCAGAGATGCGGCAACGTTTTCCAGAAGCAACCCAAGTGATACCTTATGCTGTATTACAAAAAATGTTTACTGCAGAAAGCAATATTTTTTTGGAAAAGTTAGAACAAGCTTTTAAGGAATTTAACTTATATCTCTATATTTGGGGGAATCTTACAGAAAAAGAAGTTGTGAATAAAATGTTGTTGTTGAATGCTGGGCAAATGCGTGTGTCTTTGCAACATCAATATGAACTAATGTTTTTACGTGTTTTTTCCGATTTGAATATTCCAATAACATTGGTCCGCACAAAGGATTCAGATTATATGGATGTCAAGCGTGGTATTCGGCAACCAGGTCAGTTTCTTTTTACAACATTAGTAATAGGTCTTCGTTCTTTTATAGAATGTAAACCTGTAAGATTGGACCGAAAATTCAATTTAAATGACGAGGAATGCATCTCTGAAGAAGATGCTTCATTCTATTTTGATAAGAAATTCATAGAACAGTTTCTCGGCATTATATATCAGTTTGATAAAAAACTATCATCATCGGATAATGCATTTAAAAAATGGATAGTTAAAGATACTTCTATATCTAGCGTATTAGGTGCTGTCGGATATTGCATAAAGCAAAAATGTAATGATGAGAATGAATTTAGAGTAAAGACCATTCAAGACCTTAAGTCTATCTTATTTACTATATTTGGAAAATCCTCTTCCTTTAAACTAGTAGATTTTGAGCGTCAATATTCTAGATTGTCAAGTGTTAGGATTAATATTGGCAGTGTGCTTCGAAAGGCAATATTCAATTACTGTAAATGTTTAATAGATAAGACTCCAATAACTTGGGAACAGGCTTTTTTGATGTCAAATGCTATGAGAATAAAGGAGGAAAACGATGATTAGAGCTGAGATCTTTCAAGAGCTTTTTAAAGTAGCTATTGATGAAGCTAGTGATTTATCTATGGAAGAAAGAACTACATTGAGTGAAGCCTTAGCATATGATTTGCTCAACGGAATATCTTACATGCAAACCAAAACGCAATTTGCGTATTTATCAAATTTATTCGATTTCTTAATGCGCACATCTTTGGATTTTGATGAGGATGTAGATTATTCACATCTTAATAGCTATATAAATGAAACTTTTGTCGATATCAACAAAAAGAGAATGTTCGCATATAAAGGACATTCTCTGATGGTTGCAAATACGGACAGTCTTGGTAACACTATCTTGGACAATGTGTTTTATGTGATAGAGGCATTGGCTAGTATAGGCAAGTTCTCAATAGAAGTGCAAAAATCTGAGGGGGTTTCAGGCTTAATAATCTATACCTGAAAACACCGAGGGGTTTGGGGGCGAGTAGCCCCCATGTATTGAGCTATG
>NZ_JBQKLN010000078.1:0-6194 GCF_052116205.1 Prevotella sp. Sow4_E9_plate
TGCATCACTTTTTCGAAATATTCCCTTGTTTCCATTATCAAATTGTTTTGATTACGGATGCAAAGGTAATATATTATATAGGTACCGCCATACGGGCTAATGGTGATTTACAGACAGACTTTCCTCCAGTCTATTGGCGAAAAACGCCACGACATAGCTTTAGTTGAGTTGAAAAACCTTCAATCAGAATTTGGAATATCTATTGATGCTTTGATGTATAAGGCGAGATATCTAGATGTCATATCAGAAAATCGCTATACAACTTATTGGAAGAAGAAAAATTTCGATTCCAATTTCAAATCCCAGGTAGAGAAGAGCATCATTGATGACGAGCACAGCACCAGATTCGAGAACCTTATCTATCGTGCCCTGTCAAGTGGCTTGATTACAGAATCCAAGGCTGCCGTCTTACTCAACAAAACGACAGAGGAAGTGTTACATAATTTCGTTCTTGCCTAATGGAAATAGTAATCAGCGATACCAAGACGAACTTCTTCACCATGATATTCTATCGAAAGAAGAATATATAACCAAGCTTAAAGCCTTGCTGGAGTCCAACCATCGCCTTCCGACAAAGGAAATTATGAAACGAATCGAGGATTCTCTTTGATAATGTGCCATGATAACAACTCCAGCTAGTAAACTCATCAGCATAGCCCATTGATTGGGCTATGCCAATAAGCATATTCTAAAACACCAAGAAATTCACAATAAATCAACAAAATCCCCCGAATATAAGTTGTAAACTATTAACTATAAACTATTAACTCTAAACAGTAAACTATTAATTATAAATTGTAAATTATAAACTTCCCACCCCCGGCGGTCCCATCCCGCAAAATATGGCGAAGACCGCTTTGGTCCGCCAACCTTAGAGCGTAGCGGTTCTGAGCACCGGAGGGCGGTTACATCCCCGCTTCCTGAGGAAGAGGGGCTTGGGGAGAAAGTGGAGCTCTCCTTGCAGGAGAGACGGAGAGGTAGAAAATTCAGCACTGTAGGGCGGTTACATCCTCTCGTCCCTGAGGGTTTCTGTCCCCTATAAGGGGAACCGAAGGGGTCGTAAAGACTATTGAAGAGAGGCTTGGAGAGAAAGGTGGAGCCTTCTTTAATGGGAAAAAGCGATGCCAATGAGTGCAATGAAAGCTAGCTTTCAAATTGCCGAGTGCAGCTCGCTTTATCAAAAAAGAAGGACGGGATGATTTTAGAACTCCCTTCTTTAACGGTAAGGAAGGTTTCTGTCCGCTAACGGGGGAACCGAAGGGGGTGTAAAGACCATTGAGGGTAGGTTTTCGAAAAATCCTCCTTTTATCTAAAGAGGAACGTGGCGATTCGAAAGCGCATACGTTCCAATCACCCCATAACATACTAACGGTATGAGAAAGGCAATCGCCATACTCCCCGTAGTATCTGCTATATGCCCCATGATTACAGGAGCAACCGCACCACCCACTATCGTCATGATAAGCAACGAAGAAGCAAGCTTGGTCTTTGTACCCGCATCCCTCAATGCCAATGAGAAGATAGTCGGAAACATGATGCTTTCTCCCAGATACAGGGCGAAAAACGCAATGAGAGACAAGGTTCCGCTACATACCACCACAATCAATGTGGCAACAAAGGTGAGGATGGCACAGACCAGCAGCACCAGCCTTGGTTGGATATAATTCATGATGACACCACCAGCCAACCTGCCGATAAAGAACAGACCCATTCCGCCAAAGGCGAGATACAGACTGGCAGTCTGCTTCTCTATATGAATACTCTCCTCAGCATAGTTGATGAAGAAACTGTTCACCCCCGTCTGGGCTGCCACATAAAGAAACAAGGTCAGCATACCAAAACCGAATGCCATCACTCGCATTGGCTTCTCCTCCACCTTCTCGTTCGTATCCGCCTCATGCGCTCTCCTTGGGTCTGGCAATGTAATTCTTGACAGGACCAGTGCCACAGCAAGCACGAAGATACCCACCAGGGCATAAGGGATGGCAATGTTGACACCCGAGAACAGAAGCTGTCCGCCAACCAGCGGTCCCACAATCCATCCGACACCATTGAGCGACTGCGACAGGTTGATTCTGCTCTCCGCCTTGTCAGGATGTCCCAGTACCGTAGTATACGGATTGGCACTCGTCTCCAGACAGGTCAGTCCGCATCCAATCACAAACAGCGACAGTACGAAGAAGTAGAAACTGTTGATTCTGCTTCCCGGTATGAACATCAGGGCACCGATACCGAAGAGAACCAGTCCTGTTATCACTCCCCTCCTGTAGCCCCACTTCCGGATAATCCATCCGGCAGGCAGCGCCATCAGAAAGTAGGCACCATAGACAGCAGCCTGCGTCAGGGCCGACATCGCCTTGCTGATATGGAACGACTCCTGGAAATGCGGATTCAGCACCTCGAGGATGCCATGGGCAAAGCCCCACATGAAGAAGAGACTGCTGATGATGAGGAAGGGCACCAGATAGTTATGCCCTTCGTATCTGAAGATGGATGGCTTCGTCATGATTCTCTGCAAATTTAAGACTGTCCTTTACTACCAGTGCCAGATAACCACCGCCACCGGCTCCCGGCATCTTCCATGCCAGAACCTCCTCCATGTTGCTGTAGCGGTCAATCATCGGCTGTACACTCGCTTCCGGTTCTATCACACCGTTGATAGACGGATTCACCATACCTGGGAACATCGCAATCTGGGCCTCGAAAGATGCCCTGTATGCAGCAGCAAAGGCATCAAGGTCGTGCGCCAGAATCGCCTTCCAGCAGGCATCAGCTGCATCAGCCAGCGCCTTCACCTTCTCAGGCGTGATATCCTTACCTTCCACCACACTGCATCCCGGCCGTCTCGGTTCCATCGGAATCATCACCAGATGGTCTTCCAGGAAACGGAGAGTCATCTCATCCTGCGTACTCTCAATCTTCTCCGGCCAGAAGTTGTTGTCATAATAATGACGCACCAGACCGGGAACACAGATACCGATGGAATCCTGGGCACCCGAGATGATACCATCATGACGCTCAGGATTATTCTCGAAGCAGAATACCAGTCGGGCAAGCATCTCCGGATCCATCTTCGGCAACTTCACCGGCCATATCTTCTGAATCATCTTACGGGTAGAGGTAGACAGACCGCAGCGGTCGCGCACCTCAAAGGTCGGTTCCAGCGAGATGGTAATCGCCCATCCCGGATGATACATGCTTACATAAGGCTGGTCAATCCAAGTACCAGCCAGATCCAGACGGGTAGGAATCCCTGCCTCCTGTGCAGAATTATCAGATACGTTCGATAACGCCTTCTTCAAGTCAGAAGAAGACCGTGCCTTCAAACCCGCATGAGGCGTGCGCTGGAGTTCGACATATTCGATACCCCTTTCCTTACAAATCCTACGTTTCTCATCAGACCCACCTTCAGCGTTCACCACAAACACATCCGGTTTCACCTTATCAAGAGTTGGCAGGAAATCGATGACTCCGCTTCCCTCATTGATATACGCATCCTTCACCGCCTTGATATTCTTGACCATGAATAGCCTTTCCTCCTGTGGGAACATAGGCTTGCGATGCTTATACTCCAGATAAGTAGCATCCGATCCGATACCCACATACAGGTCACCATACTGTGATGCCTGCTGGAAAAATTCCACATGACCGGAATGCAGCAGGTCATAACACCCGCTCACAAAAACTTTTTTTGCCATAAACTTTATAAATAGTTTACGGTTTACAGTTTGCTATTAACCGTAAACCATGATTTGTAGATTTTAAATTATCGTCCCCCTCGGAGGTCCCAGCTCGCACAATCTGACATAGACCGCTTGGGCCCTTCATCTTTAGAGCTTAGCAGTTCTGAGCTTCGGAGGCCGGTTGTATTTCCACCTTCTGAGGAGGAATATGGGGTGGAGGTGGAGCCTTCTTTTATGAGGGAAAAAGAAGGATGGGTTGAATTTTGGAATACAATATTTTCCATCCATCTGCGTTCTTATCAAAAAAGTATTGAACCATAAGACATGATTATATGAAACATCTTTATCAATATCTCCGACTCCTTCTTTGGAGAATCCTTGATGCCATAGACCACAAGCTCGGACCAGGACCAGGCGACCATCGCCTCTAACCCACATTCAAGACAAAGTTTTACATGAACTTTGCCTTAATGAATTGTGGCACTTTCCTAGCCATTTTCATCAGCTTAGTCAATGCCACTGGCTTGAAGCCGTAACCAGAATAAACTCGGATGTCCTCATCCCACATTTTCTTACGCTTGGCAGAATCAGTACTCATACCACCCATGCGCATTCTCGTTACGAACTCAGGGAGATACGCTACCTTCAGATGGCAGTTATACAGATAGTTAACCAGGAGGTTAGTATCAGCAGCAATCTTGTAGCTCTCATCATATAGACCGCATTTCATCATCACCTCACGCTTTATATAGCAAGTAGGATGTAATGGCAGCCAGCCACATCTCACCTTCCAGCGAGCATACTTACCACCAATCCATTTTCTCACCACCTTATTAGTATTCTGCTCATTCACAAAGATACCATCGGCATAGAGGAAATCGCAATCCGTCTCCTCCATCTTCTTCACAACGTGCGATACCGTATCCTTGGCAAACATAAAGTCATCCGAATGGCAAAGAGCAATCACATCACCCGTCGCCATACGAATACCCTTGTTGATAGCCTCATACATACCATGGTCAGGCTCTGAGATGAACTTCACCTTATCTTCATGACTGGCGATAGCCTCACGGATAATCTGAGCAGACTGGTCCTTAGAAGCACCATCCACGATGATATACTCGATGTCAGGATAATCCTGAGCCAACACACTCTCCACCGCACCGCGAATCGTCTTCTCACGGTTGTAACAACTAGTTATAATCGAAACCTTCATCCTTGATTCTTTTCATTTTTTTTCATTTCATCAAATACCTCATTACGCAATTTTACCAATTCTAGCTTTTCATTAGGTATTACTAATTGCTCTAACTCCATCAATGCCGAAGTATTTTGATAATTTGAAAAGATAATTTCTTCTCTAAGCATATTTATCTGAGCTTTGACCTTAATTTCTTCACTATTTTCTTTCATTGTAGAAGCACGAAGAATCGCTTGCTCATATAGTTTTCTTCCCTTTTCTCTATCTTTGCGACGATAAGCAATTAAGCCATGAGTTGCTTCCTTGCAAATGGACATTGATTCCGACAAAGCCTTATTACAGTGTTCTAACTGTTCCATATCTTTTTCTGCTTCATCAAGCTTGTTTATTCTTGCATTAACATAAGCTCGATTATTTAACATCCATGGATCATTAGGATGAGACTTTAGCCCAACTCCCAAAATATTAGAACTTAAATCATAATCTCTTAAAAGAGATGTTGAAATTTCATAGCCAATAAAAACTGGTTTTAAAGAGAATGGCATATCGCAAATCCAATCAATAGCATGATGAATGGATTCTCGAGCATCATTCAATTCCAAGGCCTTATAAACTTTACTTTCGTGGCTGCATTTCACATTAAGACCTGATTGTATCGTTATAGGTATTCGAGCAGAAATCATTGCCCATTCAGCCTGCGCCAAACTATTATCATTAGGATCAACTAATGATTGATTAAACAAGTCACGACTTTTTTTTCTTGTTCCATATTCCATCTCAACTGTACCAAGAGCACTTGCCAACTCTGAAATGCTGAACGGAGTATAGCTTGATGAAAAAATCATCTGTTGACCTTTTTTGATGTTACCAGAGCGTTTACCTCTCATCATAGCGATAGAGATATCTGATGCCATCAACCATGGATCAAATCTTGAAAAGCCTGTTTTTCTCACAATTTCTGCAGCTCTCTCATTATCTCCAATATGGATATAAAATCTAGCAGCAGCCCTTGCCACAAACCTATTCTTTGGATCTAAATAGAGCGCCATTCTCATAAGTTTTTCAGCTTTATCTTTCAAACCGACAGTTACATAAGCTCGGGCCATATCCACATATACTATAGGATTAAAAGGATAAGCATGAGCATATATTCTAAGTGCATGAATTTTTTATGAGTTTCGCTTGCTGTCTTTAATTTCTGAGCCCACTTTAAAAAGTAAGGACTGTTTAAAATGTTTATATTTCACGAAAATAATCTCTGCTTTATGCTGTTATCTGGAATATTTTTCGTATCTTTACACCATCAATTA